>NZ_JBHWDV010000003.1:111563-378068 GCF_042734445.1 Streptomyces sp. NPDC059649 | reverse complement strand
GGGGGGGGCGGCTCGGGGGTGGGACTTTGTCTCCCCAAACCCCCCCCCCGCTCCCCCTGGCTTCTTTAACGGTAAACCCCCCCCCCGGCCGGACCGGCCCCGCATCCCGGGTCAGCCCCAGGTGATCAGCCGCTTGGGCCGCTCCAGCACCGCCGCGATATCCGCGAGCAGCTTGGAACCCAGCTCACCGTCGACGAGACGGTGGTCGAAGGACAGCGCGAGGGTGGTGACCTGGCGCGCCTTCACCTTGCCCTTGTGCACCCAGGGCTGGAGCTTGATCGCACCGACGGCGAGGATCGCCGACTCCCCCGGGTTGAGGATCGGCGTACCGGAGTCGACGCCGAAGACGCCGACATTGGTGATGGTGACGGTGCCGCCGCTCATGGCCGCCGGAGAGGTCTTGCCCTCACGGGCGGTGGCGACCAATTCGCCCAGTTCCTCGGCGAGTTGGGGGAGCGTCTTGGACCCGGCGTCCTTGATGTTGGGGACGATCAGCCCGCGCGGGGTGGCCGCCGCGATGCCGAGGTTCACGTAGTCCTTGTAGACGATCTCCTGGTTCGCCTCGTCCCAGGACGCATTGACCTCCGGGTGCCGCTTGAGGGCGACCAGCAAGGCCTTGGCGACGATCAGCAGCGGGTTGACCCGCAGGCCCGCCATGTCCGGGTCCTGCTTCAGCTCCTGGACGAGCTTCATCGTGCGGGTCACGTCGACGGTGATGAACTCCGTGACGTGCGGCGCGGTGAAGGCGCTGGCCACCATCGCCTGCGCGGTGGCCTTGCGTACGCCCTTGACCGGCACCCGCCGCTCGCGGGCCGCGGCGTCCACGACACCGGTCACCGCGGGAGCGGCGGCCGGTACGGCGGGAGCCTCCGCGGCCTGCGCTGCCGCCGGGGCGGCGGCCGCGTGCACGTCCTCGCGGGTGATGATGCCGTTCGGCCCGGTCGGGGAGACGGTCGCCAGGTCGATGCCGAGGTCCTTGGCGAGCTTGCGCACCGGCGGCTTGGCCAGCGGCCGCCCGGCGGTCCCGGCGCCCACGGGGCGGGCGTCCGCCGGCACCGCGGCGGCCGGCCGGGGTGCGACGGGAGCGGCCGGCTGCGGCGCCGCGGTCCGTCCGTTCAGCTCGGCCTGGACCGCGGCCTTCACCGGCTCGGGCTGCGACGGCACACCGGCCTGCGGCTTGCGCGCCCGGCGCTTGGTCGAGGACGGCGCGGCGCCGTAGCCGACCAGGACCGCCTGACGGCCCTGCGGCTCGGCGTCCTCCTCGGCCGGTGCGGCCTCCTGCGGCGCGCTCTCGGTCGTGGGGGCCTCGGCCGGTCCCGCGCCCGGGTCGGTGTCCACCGAGATGATGGCGGTGCCGACGTCGACGGTGACGCCCTCGCCGAAGCGCAGCTCGTGCACCACCCCGGTGTAGGGGATGGGCAGTTCGACGGCGGCCTTGGCGGTTTCGACCTCACACACGACCTGGCCGTCGGTGACGCTGTCACCGGGCTGGACGTACCACTTGAGGATTTCGGCCTCGGTGAGCCCCTCGCCCACGTCGGGCATCTTGAACTCGCGGAAGCGCTGGGCTTTGGCGGTGCCTGTAGTCATGGTCACGAACTCTCCTCAAACCCTCAGTACGCCAGCGCACGATCGACGGCGTCCAGCACCCGGTCCAGCCCCGGAAGGTACTCGTCCTCCAGCCGGGAGGGCGGGTACGGGGAGTGGAAGCCGCCGACGCGCAGGACCGGGGCCTCCAGGTGGTAGAAGCACCGCTCGGTGATCCGGGCGGCGATCTCCGCGCCGGAGCCGAAGAACACCGGTGCCTCGTGCACGACGACCAGGCGCCCGGTCTTCTGCACCGACGACTGCAGGGTGTCGAAGTCGATCGGGGAGAGCGAGCGGAGGTCGACGACCTCCACCGACTTGCCCTCCTCGGCCGCGACCTTGGCGACGTCCAGGCAGACCTTCACCATCGGGCCGTAGGCGGCCAGCGTCAGGTCCGAGCCGCTCTTGGTGATCCGGGCCTTGTGCAGCGGGTCCGGGATCGACTCGGTGTCCAGCCGCGACTTGTCGTGGTAGCGCCGCTTGGGTTCGAAGTAGATGACCGGGTCATCGCCCGCGATGGCCTGCTGGAGCATCCAGTAGGCGTCGGAGGAGTTCGAGGGAGTGACGATCTTGAGGCCCGCGACGTGCGCGAACAGCGCCTCGGGCGACTCGGAGTGGTGCTCGACCGCGCCGATCCCGCCCGCGTACGGGATGCGGATGACGACCGGCACCTTGACCTTGCCCAGCGCGCGGGCGTGCATCTTGGCGAGCTGGGTGACGATCTGGTCGTAGGCGGGGAAGACGAAGCCGTCGAACTGGATCTCGACGACCGGGCGGTAGCCGCGCAGGGCCAGGCCGATCGCGGTGCCGACGATGCCGGACTCGGCGAGCGGGGTGTCGATCACCCGGTCCTCGCCGAAGTCCTTCTGCAGTCCGTCGGTGACCCGGAAGACGCCGCCGAGCTTGCCGACGTCCTCGCCCATGACGAGGACCTTGGGGTCGGCCTCCATGGAGGCGCGGAGCGAGGCGTTGATCGCCTTGGCGATGGTGATCTTCTCGTGGACGGCCATGGTCAGTTCCCCTCCGCCAGGACATCGGCATCGACGAACGACGCCTGGTACGCGGCGAACTGCGCGCGCTCCTCATCGACGAGCGCATGCCCGTCGGCATAGACATTCTCGAAGATCGCCATGGTGTCCGGGTCCGGCATGGCGCGTACCGCGTCGCGGACCCGCTTGCCCAGGGCGTCGCTCTCCTCGTCGATCGAGGCGAGGTACGCCTCGTCGACCAAGCCCTCGGCCTCCAGGTACGCCCGCAGCCGCAGGATCGGGTCCTTGGCCTCCCAGGCCGCCCGCTCCTCGTCCCCGCGGTAGCGGGTCGGGTCGTCGGAGGTGGTGTGCGCGCCCATCCGGTACGTGAACGCCTCGATCAGCATCGGGCCCTGGCCGGTGCGCGCCCGCTCCAGCGCCGCCTTGGTCACCGCGAGACAGGCCAGCACGTCATTGCCGTCGACCCGTACGCCGGGGAATCCGAAGCCGCGGGCGCGCTGGTAGAGCGGCACCCGGGTCTGCTTCTCGGTGGGTTCGGAAATGGCCCACTGATTGTTCTGGCAGAAGAACACGACGGGCGCGTTGTACACCGCGGAGAAGGTGAAGGATTCCGCGACATCGCCCTGGCTGGAGGCACCGTCACCGAAATACGCGATGACCGCGGAATCCGCGCCGTCCTTCTGGATGCCCATCGCATAGCCGGTCGCGTGCAGCGTCTGCGAACCGATCACGATGGTGTAGAGGTGGAAGTTGTTGCTGTTGGGGTCCCAGCCGCCGTTGTTGACGCCACGGAACATGCCCAGCAGATTCGTCGGGTCGACCCCGCGGCACCATGCGACGCCGTGCTCGCGGTACGTCGGGAAGACGTAGTCGTCGTCGCGCAGGGCACGGGCGGAGCCGATCTGGGCCGCCTCCTGGCCCAGCAGCGAGGCCCACAGGCCCAGCTCGCCCTGGCGCTGGAGGGTCGTCGCCTCGGCGTCGAACTTCCGCGTCAGCACCATGTCGCGGTAGAGGCCGCGCAGTTCTTCGGGGGAAAGGTCGATGGCGTAATCCGGGTGCTCGACCCGCTTCCCCTCCGGGGTCAGCAGTTGTACGAGCTGATCCTGCTCCGCCTCGTCGGGCCGGCCGTTGGTGCGGGCCTTGGCCGGGGACGCCTTCTTGGCCGGCGTCGCCTTTTTGGCGGTGGTGCGCTTGCTGCTGCCGCGGGCATTTTTCCGCTGCGCAGTGCCTTCCACGGTCACGTGCTGCTCCTCCGTCTGTCCGGCCCCCGGGGTCCGCCGGTGGCCGTATTGCGGCTCACCCGGTATCCGATACGGCGCACGGGGTGTGTGCGAACGCGGCCGGATCCGGGTGGAACAAAGCTCCCGGACAGTGGCCTGCTCATTGCACGTTACCCATTGTCAAAGCCGAAGTGGAAACGGCGCTGACCTGCGATTTTGCTTGGATTTCCAAGTAAAATCGCGAAGGCTGGAACAACTCCTGGTCACAGCGTTGCAGGCCGCCGGGACAACGGCACGTTATATCGGTGACCTGGAGCACGGGAAGACTTGATGTGTGAGACTGAGCCCGTGCCCGAAGACGGAAAAATCACGGTATTTCTGCTCGATGACCATGAAGTCGTCCGGCGCGGCGTCCACGAAATGCTCGCGGTCGAGGCGGACATCGAGGTGGTCGGCGAGGCCGGCACCGCCGCAGACGCCCTGGTCAGGATCCCTGCGACGCGTCCCGACGTGGCGGTGCTGGACGTCCGGCTGCCGGACGGCAGCGGGGTCGAGGTCTGCCGGGAGATTCGTTCGCAGAATTCGGACATCAAGTGCCTGATGCTCACCTCCTTCGCGGACGACGAGGCGCTCTTCGATGCGATCATGGCCGGTGCGTCCGGTTATGTCCTCAAGGCCATCCGGGGGAACGAACTGCTCTCCGCGGTACGCGAGGTGGCCGCCGGCAAGTCGCTGCTCGACCCCGTGGCCACCGCCCGCGTGCTGGAGCGACTGCGCGACGGCAACGCCGCCAAGGAGGACGACCGGCTGGCGAGCCTGACCGAGCAGGAGCGCAAGATCCTCGACCTGATCGGCGAGGGGCTGACCAACCGCGCCATCGGGGAGCGGCTCCACCTCGCCGAGAAGACCATCAAGAACTACGTCTCCAGCCTGCTCTCCAAGCTCGGCATGGAGCGCCGTTCCCAGGCCGCCGCCTATGTGGCGCGCAGGCAGGCGGAGCGCCGCTGACCGACGGGCCACGGGGCGGCCGCACCGCGCGCCCCGCCACCACGGCCACCACCCGGGTCAGGGCGATTCAGGACCATCGTCCCGTGCGTTCGAGGCTGCTGGGCCCTGTTGACCGGCCGCCCCGACCGGCAGGGTGGGACCATGCCCACCGACCACGACCGTGCCATCGAGCTGCTCGGCCGCACCCCCTACGGACGGGTCTCGGCCAGTCGGCGGGCGCTGCCCTTCACCACCGTCACCCGGCACCTCGTCGTGGACGACGGGCAGCTGATCCTCCGGCTGCACCGCGGCTACGGCTACCACCGGGCGCTGGACGGGAGCGTCGTCGCGTACGAGGCCGACAACGTCGGCAGCGGGGCGCCCGACATCTGGTCCGTGCAGTTCACCGGCACCGCCCGGGTGACCGTCCCGGACCCCGCCGAGCGGGAACGCTTCGGCCGCACGCCCCGGCTGGCTGACGGAGTGCCCTTCGACCCCGTCTTCCTGCGCGTCGAGCCGGAGTTCGTCATCCTGCACCACCTCACCGAGGTGCCGCGCTTTGATCTCGCTCACTCTGCGTGAGGCTTTCCGATACCCCCACCCGCATAGGTGTAGTTGATCTAACATCTGGCGCGTGCTGCGCTCATCTGTAGTCCGGACGGCGGCGACGCCCGACAAAGACACCCTCGGATCCCTGCTCCGCCACTACACCGGCGCCGGCGCGCCGCTGTCCTGCGAACCCGTCGCCGAGGGCCTGCTCAACCACGGCTACTTCCTCGCCACCACCGGAGGCCGCTACTTCCTCAAGCACCACCTCGACGGCGACCTGGCCGCGCTCACCCGCCAGCACCGCGCCACCCGACGGCTCGCCGCGCTCGGCCTGCCCGTCGCCCCGCCCATCGCCGACGCCGACGGCCGCACCGTCACCGTCCTCGACGGCCGCTGCTACGCCCTGCACCCCTGGGTCGAGGGGCGGCACCTGACCGGCACGGTCCTGACCACGGGCCAGTCCCGCCGGCTCGGCGCCCTGCTCGGACTCGTCCACACGGCGCTGGAACAGGTGATGGCCGGCGAACCGCATCCGCCCCGGCCGCCCTGCACGGACGCCGGCGCCGACCCCGAGCGGACCTTCGAAACCATCGACGAACTGCTGGACCTGGCCCGCTGCGCCCGCCCGCGCACCAGCTTCGACGAGCTCGCCGAGCACCGGCTGCTGGAGCGCCGGGCCCTGCTGGAGCGGCAGGCGCACCGCCGGCCCGCCCCCGGCGCGGAACCCACCGCCGGCTGGGTGCACGGCGACTTCCACCCGCTGAACGTGCTCTACCGCGGCACCGAGCCGACCGCGATCGTCGACTGGGACCGGCTGGGCGTCCAGCCCCGCGCCGAGGAGGCGGTACGCGCCGCCGCGATCTTCTTCGTACGCCCCTGCGGCACCCTGGACCTGGCCAAGGTCGCGGCGTACGCCGGTGCCTACCGCAGCGCCTGCGGAGCCGGCGCCGACGAACTCGCCGCGGCCGTCCACCGGGTGTGGTGGGAGCGGCTGAACGACTTCTGGATGCTCACCTGGCGCTACCAGCTCGGCGACCGCCGCACCGATCCGCAGTTCCCGGCGGCGGCCGCCCTGGCGGTGTGGTGGACCCGCGAATACCGCGCCGTGCGCGACGCGTTCACCCGCTGACCCGGACCGCGCGCGGCCGGTCAGCCGCCGGTCGTGCCCAGCGTGGTGCCGCTGTCCGCGCCCGAGGACGCCCCGCTGTCCGCCCCGGCGGTCGCGCCGCCGTCGGTCGTACCACCGTCCGTGGTGCCACCGTCGGTGGTCCCGCCGTCCGTGGTGCCGCCGTCGGCCGTACCGCCGGTGGTCTCGGTCGGCGGCTCGGTGGTCGGCTCCTCGGTCGTCGGCGGCTGCGAGGTCGGCGGCTCGGACGTCTCCGGGGTGCTCGGCTGCGTGGTCGGCGGCTGGGTGTACGGCCCGCCGTCGCCGCCGATGCCGCCCGGTTGGGTCTCCGGAGTGCTCGGCTCCTCGGTCGTCGGCTCGCTGCTCTTCTTGTGCTTCTTCGGCGTCGGCGACTGCGAGGCGGGGGTCTCGTGCTTCTGGTTCTGGTCCTTGGTGTTCTGCAGCGCGAAGGCCACGCCGACCGCGATGGCGATCAGCGCGAGCGCCGCGATCAGCCAGACCTTGCCACGGCCGCCCTTGGCCGGGCGCGGTCCGCCCTCGAAGCCGCCGTCGTCGTCCCGCATCCCGTGCGTGAGGATCGGCTGCGCCGCGGTCCGGCCGGCGTCGGGGTGCGGCAGCGCGGTGGTCGCGGCGTTCCCCATGGAAGGGGTGTGACCGCCTTCGTGCATGACGACCGGGCCGGTGTTCCAGGTGCCGGTGTGGCCACCCTGCTCCTGCAGCATCTGCAGCGAGTACTGGACCAGCCCGCGCATCTCCTCGGCGGTCTGGAACCGGTCGTCGGGGTCCTTGGCCAGCGACCGCATGACCAGGCCGTCCAGCTCCGGCGGCACGCCCTCGGCGACCTCGGAGGCCGGCACCGGCATGTCCTGGACGTGCTGGTAGACGACGGAGAGCGGGGTCTCGCCGGTGAACGGCGGCCGCAGGGTGAGGAGTTCGTAGAGCAGACAGCCGGTGGCGTAGAGGTCGGAACGGGTGTCGACGGTCTTGCCGAGCGCCTGTTCCGGGGAGAGGTACTGGGGCGTACCCATGACCATGCCGGTCTGGGTCATGGTGGACTGCGCGCCGTGCAGGGCGCGGGCGATGCCGAAGTCCATGACCTTGACGGCGCCGCTGTTCGTGATGATCACGTTCGCGGGCTTGATGTCACGGTGCACGATGCCGTGCTGGTGGCTGTAGGCCAGGGCCTCCAGCACGCCGGAGACGATGATCAGCGCCTGGTCCGGCGGCGGGGCGTCGGCGTTCAGCAGCAGATCGCGGATGGTGCGGCCCTCGACCAGCTCCATCACGATGTACGGCACGGTGTTGCCGCCGACCAGGTCCTCACCGGAGTCGTAGACCGCGACCACCGCGTGGTGGTTCAGCCCGGCCACGGACTGTGCCTCGCGGGTGAAGCGGGCCTTGGACACCGGGTCCTCGGCGAGGTCGGCGCGCAGCAGCTTCACGGCCACGGTGCGGCCGAGGCGTACGTCCTCGGCGGCGAACACCTCCGCCATACCGCCGCGCCCGAGTCGTCGCGTGAGCCGGTAACGGCCGTCACCGACCAGCCCGCCGTTGCCCCACATCTCCGGTGCGTCGGGGACATGTGAGCCGGTGGCCTCAGGATCGGACGGGCCCTGGGGGCTCTGCGTCGGTGCCATCGGTCCTCGCCGTCGAATCGATCCGCCCTGGAGCGGTAAGGTCATCGGTCTTCGCTAGAGCACGCTACAGGTTCCGCGGCACCCGCCGGTCCGTCGTGGACCGGCCATCAAACCCGCCGTTCGCCTGACATCGCAAGTTCGCCCCCGGCGATCCAGGGTGCCGAACGTCTCGGGTCCGTGACCGGATCTTGCACATCTGGTCACGGAACGGGCACACAGCTTGACGTGTCCGGGCCCTGGGGCACACTTGGCTGCGGAATTCCAGATTTTGATCGCTATAACGTGCGGGTAGTGCGCCGTGCGCCTAGGGGGAAGCGGAACGATGAGCCAGGACGGCGCTCAGGGCCAATTCGAGGGCCGTTCGGTCGGCGGAGGACGTTACCAGCTTCGTGATCTTCTCGGGGCCGGCGGAATGGCTTCCGTGCACCTCGCGCACGACACCGTGCTCGACCGCGACGTCGCGATCAAGACACTCCACACCGAGCTCGGTCGCGAGCAGGCCTTCCGCGAGCGCTTCCGCCGCGAGGCGCAGTCAGTGGCGAAGCTCACGCACACCAATATCGTCTCGGTCTTCGACTCCGGCGAGGACGAGCTCGACGGCGGCATGGTGCCGTACATCGTCATGGAGTACGTCGCGGGCCAGCCGCTGCGCTCCGACCTCGACGCCGACATCGCCCAGCACGGCGCGATGCCGACCGAAAAGGCCCTGAAGATCACCGCCGATGTGCTCGCGGCGCTGGAAGTCAGCCACGAGATGGGGCTGGTCCACCGCGACATCAAGCCCGGCAACGTCATGCTGAACAAGCGCGGCGTCGTCAAGGTCATGGACTTCGGCATCGCCCGCGCCATGCAGTCCGGCGTGACGTCCATGACCCAGACCGGCATGGTGGTCGGCACCCCGCAGTACCTCTCCCCCGAGCAGGCCCTGGGCCGTGGGGTCGACGCCCGCTCCGACCTGTACTCCGTCGGCATCATGCTCTTCGAGCTGCTGACCGGCCAGCTGCCGTTCGACGCGGACTCCCCGCTCGCCATCGCCTACGCCCATGTCCAGGAAGAGCCGCCGGTCCCGTCGAGCATCAACCGCTCGCTGCCGCCGGCCGTGGACGCTCTGGTGGCCCGGGCGCTGAAGAAGAACCCCAACGAACGGTTCCCGACCGCCGAGGCGATGCGGGACGAGTGTCTGCGGATCAGCGGGTCCGGCCAGTCCGGTGCCACCCCGCTGATCATCGGTGAGGGCCCGCGGGCGCGCACCAGCGGCTCCTCGGTGTCCTCCGCGGTCTTCCCCACCGCGTCCGGCAACCCGCAGACGCCGGTCCAGCCGAACGTCCAGCAGCCCTACCAGCCGACGCAGGCGGCCGGCTTCGGCCCGCAGACGCCTCCGCCGCCGAACAACGCCTACCCGACGCCGGCCCCCGGTCCGATTCCGGGCCCGGCGCCGTTCAATGCGGGCGGCTACCAGGGCCCGCCGACGTACACCCCGCCCCCGCCGCCGGTCACCGCCTCGATGCCGTCGACCGGCGGCCCCGGCGGGCGGAAGAACAACACCCCGGTGATCGTGGTCTCGGCGATCGTCGGTGTCGTCGTGGTCACCGCGATAGCCATCGGCATCGGTCTGAGCGCCGGCTCCTCCGACGACACCGGCGGCGACGTCACGCCGTCCAGCTACTCCGCTTCGCCCAGCGAGAGCATCCGTCCCGAGGACAAGACGGCGACGATCCTGACGTCCGAGTGCACCAACCCGACCAAGAGCTTCTCCGACAAGGGCAAGATCCTCGTCCCGTCGTTCCGGTTCAAGAACCTGGACTCGGTGAAGGAGTGCATCAGGGCGGCCGGCTGGAAGTACAAGATCGTCAAGGAAGAGGACAGCTCGATCTGGGGCAAGAACACCGTCACGGATCAGTCCCCGGCCGCCATCAGCTGGTGGTACCCGACCAAGGGCGCCACGATCGAGCTGACCATCTCCACCGGCCGTAGCGGCTGACGGTCGCACCGCACGCAGAAGGGGCCGGCACGCATCGCGCGTGCCGGCCCCTCGTGCATCCGGTCAGAGGTACGGGCCCGAGCGGGCGCCGCCCTGGCGGGGCTTGCCCTCCTCGCCCTCCGTGGCCACCACACCGGGCGGCAG
The DNA here is from genome assembly GCF_042734445.1 of Streptomyces sp. NPDC059649. Lineage (NCBI taxonomy): Bacteria > Bacillati > Actinomycetota > Actinomycetes > Kitasatosporales > Streptomycetaceae > Streptomyces > Streptomyces sp. NPDC059649. Next base: position 367,848 of record NZ_JBHWDV010000003.1, on the reverse strand, counting down.
GGCACGGCGCATCGACTCCAGCTGGGCGCGGGCGGCCATCTGCTGGGCGAACAGCGCGGTCTGGATGCCGTGGAACAGGCCCTCCAGCCAGCCCACCAGCTGCGCCTGGGCGATCCGCAGCTCCGCCTCCGTCGGCACCGACTCATCGGTGAACGGCAGCGACAGCCGCTCCAGCTCCTCCACCAGCTCGGGCGCCAGCCCGTCCTCCAGCTCCTTCACCGAGCTGGCGTGGATCTCCTTGAGCCGGACCCGGCTGGCCTCGTCGAGGGGAGCAGCCTTCACCTCTTCCAACAGCTGCTTGATCATGCTGCCGATGCGCATGACCTTCGCAGGCTGTTCGACCATGTCCGTCACCGGGACCTCGCGGGGCTCGTCGCCGTCATCCCCACTACCGGAGCCGGCGCTGCCGAGCGCCATGCCGTCCGGGCCGACAACCAGGACGTGCGGGTTCTCCTGCGACCGTTCGTTCATCGGCATATCCATGCCGCCCATTCTCTCGTACGAGGACTTCGGAACGGTGGTGCCCCCGGGAGAACGTGATCCACCTTTCCGAGGGATCCGAGCACTGGCGTTTCACGTGAAACCACAGGTTCGCGCCGTTTCACGTGAAACCACGCCAACCGTTCCCACGGTTTCACGTGAAACAACGGTGAGTGTTTCACGTGAAACCGTGCGTTGCTCTGCTCGTTTCACGTGAAACGAGCAGCGAGGCAACGGCGGCCTCAGCGGCGTCGCAGCCGCAGGCCCAGGAACGCCAGGCCCAGACCCGTCAGTGCCAGGCCCGCACCCATCGGCAGCACCCGCTCGACCGGGGCCGCCGGGGATTCCAGGGCGTAGGGGCGGGCGGTCTCGGCGTCTCCGTCCGTGCCTGGGGTCGCATCCTCGGGGACGGTCGGCGACGGGAGCGGCGGCAGCGTTTCGTACGCGTGCGGGCTGCGCCGGTCTGCCGTCCTGACGCGGTGCGACGACGTGGCGTGCGACCGGGCGGAGTCGGATGCGGCGTCCGCCGGGGCATGCCGCTTCACGGGCTCGCGACGGCCGGGCAGCGCGTGGGCGCGGTCGGAGTCGGCCGGATCGCCCGGCCCGGCCTTCCGGGAATGGCCGCGGCCCGCAAAGTCCGCACCGCCGGGGCCCGCGCCGTGGAAGCCCGGACCGAAGGGGTGAGGGTGGTGGTGCCACCGGCCGTGCCAGCCGCCGTGCCGGTGCGGCATCCGGTGCCGATAGCCCCCCATGTCGTAGGGGAGGCCGGGGAAGCCGTCCGGGAACTCCCGGAAGCGGGCCGGGCCCCCCGGGTGGCCAAAGTGGCCCCGGCCCGGCGCATACGGCTCGTCGACCTGCGGCAGATCGCCCACGAAGTCCTCGGCGGCGAAGGCATCCGCCCCGAGCATCTCGGGCCGGAACTCCTCCGGCACGTCGTCGTCCGGCGAATCGCCCGGCCGGACGAGTTGCGGTGCACGGTCCGCCGGTGTGGCCTGCCGGTCCGCGGCCGCCGCGGGAGCGGCTCCCACCGGGACGGGCAGGACGACGGCGGCGACCAACAGACTGCTGGCAATGCGCGAACGGAAAGCTGGAGCGACCACAGTGCCCCTCCCGTGCCGAGCCGTCGGGTGTCCAGCCCAGCGTCACATGTGATCAGATTCACGGCATCTTGGGACTGCCCGCCGGGTTATCCGCCGACGGTCCGGGAGGGGTGATCCGGAAGGCCGCAGCGACCGGTTCAGACGGTCAGCACGACCTTGCCGACGTGCACGCTCGCGTCCACGACCCGGTGCGCCTCCGCGGCCTCGGACATCGGGAGCGTACGGTCCACGATCGCCCGGACCTGGCCGTTGCCGATCAGTGGCCACACGTGCTCGCGGACGGCGGCGACGATGGCCGCCTTCTCACTGAGCGGGCGGGCGCGCAACCCGGCGCCGGTGATCGCGGCGCGCTTGGCCATCAGCGCCGCGAGGTTCAGCTCCGCCTTGACCCCGCCCTGCAGCCCGATGATCGCAAGTCGTCCGCTGACCGCCAGCGCCTTCACGTTCCGCTGCAGGTACTTCGCGCCGATGATGTCGAGGATGACGTCCGCGCCCTTGCCGTCGGTGGCCTTGCGGATCTCCTGGACGAAGTCCTGCTCGCGGTAGTCGATCAGGATGTCCGCGCCGAGCTCCGCGCAGCGGGCCAGCTTCTCGGGGCCGCCCGCGGTGACCGCGACCCGCGCCCCGACCGCCTTGGCGAGCTGGATCGCCATCGTGCCGATGCCACTCGCGCCGCCGTGCACCAGCAGCGTCTCGCCCGGCCGCAGGTGGGCGATCATGAAGACGTTCGACCAGACCGTGCAGGTCACTTCGGGCAGCGCGGCGGCCGTGACCAGGTCCAGGCCGATCGGCACCGGCAGCACCTGCCCGGCCGGGACCGCCACCTTCTCCGCGTAGCCGCCGCCCGACAGCAGCGCGCACACCTCGTCGCCGACCGCCCAGCCGTGCACGCCCGGGCCGACCGCGCTGATCCGCCCCGAGCACTCCAGGCCCGGGTAGGGCGAGGCTCCGGGCGGCGGGTCGTAGAAGCCCTGCCGCTGGAGCAGGTCGGCGCGGTTCACGGCGCTGGCCGCGACCTCGATCAGGACCTCGCCCTCGCCGGGCTGCGGGTCGGGCACATCCGTCCAGACAAGTGCTTCGGGGCCACCGGGCTCCGGGATAGTGATCGCTCGCATGGGCGCGAGGCTACTCGCCGTCCGCGGACGGAGCGATGGCACGGGGGCCGGTGACCACGGACGCGTCGTCACACTTCCGACGGCGAACGGGGTTTAAGGGGCCGTCATTCGTCGTCCAGCCGGCGCATCGGGGAGACGGTCGTGCCCGGGAGGGTCGGGCGCGCCGACTGCTTGGCGGGCAGGTCCGGCTCCTCCGACACGGCCCCCCGGACGATGGTGATCAGCCGGTCCGTGCTCTGCAGCGGGCTGGCCTGCGGATCGTCGTAGCCGAGCAGCCGGTGGCCGCGCAGCACGGACACGACCAGATCGTCGGTCTCGCGTACGGACCTGCCGACCTCGGCCTTCACCACCGGGCGTTCGATCAGGTCCAGGCCGCTGCCCTGCTGGATCAGTTCCTCGATGACCATGCCCGCGCTGGGGCTGTGCACGGAGAGTCCCAGCAGGCGGCCGGCCGCACTGGCCGAGGTGATGACGGCGTCGGCGCCGGACTGCCGCAGCAGCGGGGCGTTCTCCTCCTCCCGGACCGCCGCGACGATGTGGGCCCGCTTGTTGAGCTGACGGGCGGTCAACGAGACGAGTACGGCGGTGTCGTCGCGCTGGGTGGCGATGACGACCTGCCGGGCGCGCTGGATCTCGGCGCGCAGCAGGACATCGCTGCGGGTCGCATCGCCGACGACCCCGGCGAACCCTTCGGCCACCGCCGCCTCGATCACCTTGGTGCTGGGGTCGACGAGGACGATGCGGTCGCGGCCGACGCCGGTCGCGCGGAGCGTCTGCACGGCGGACCGCCCCTTGGTGCCGTAGCCGACGATGACGGTGTGGTCGCGCACGGCGTTTCTCCAGCGCTTGAGTCGCCACTGCTCGCGGGTGCGTTCGGTCAGCACTTCCAGGGTCGTACCGACCAGGATGATCAGGAAGATCACGCGGAGCGGCGTGATGAGCAGGATGTTCAGCAACCGGGCGCTGTCGCCGTACGGGACGATGTCGCCGTAGCCCGTCGTGGAGAGCGTGACGGTCGCGTAGTAGAAGCAGTCGAGCAGGTCGACCGTGCCGTCGGCGTTGTCGTGGTACTCGGCGCGGTCCAACCAGACGATGAGGACCGTCGCCAGCAGCACCACCAGCGCCATCATCAGCCGGCGGGCGACCTGGCGCAGCGGCGCCTTCGGCGCCCGGCGCGGCAGCATCACGCGGTGGGAGCGGTCCTCGGGCACCTCGTGCGCCGCGCTGTCGTACGAGGGGAGCTTCACGCGGCCCCTCCGGCCGGCCCGAACGGTCCCCCCGCCCGGTCCCCGGGCCCGCCCCCCGACCACCCCGCCGACCAGGGAAGTTCCAGGAGTTCCAGCTCGCTGCCGCGCTGTGCCCCGCCGGGCGGGACGACCGCCAGCGCATCGGCGGCGGCGATCCCGCGCAGCATGGCCGGACCGTGGAAACGCAGCGGCTCCGCCACCAGTCCGTACCGCTCGTCGTCGCGGTAGGCCACCGGGACGAGCCGGGTGTCGTGCGGATGGCCGTGCACCGGCGCGGTCACCGGCGTACGGCAGGGGCCGGGCGGCCGCCGGGCGGCCAGCGCCCGCAGCAGCGGCTCGGCCAGCGTGCAGAGCCCGGACACCGCGGCGAGGGGGTTGCCGGGCAGGCCGACGAGGTGCCGGCGCGGGGCCAGCCGGGCCAGCAGCATCGGGTGTCCGGGGCGGACCGTCACGCCGTCCACCAGCACCTCGGCGCCGAGGCGGCGCAGGGTCGGATGCACATGGTCGACCGGGCCGGCGGCGGTCCCGCCGGTAGTGATCACCACGTCGGCGGTGGACCCCGCCAGCGCCGCGTACAGCGTGTCGGCGTCATCGGCGAGGTGCCGGGGGGCGGCCGCCTCCACACCGAGGGCCTGCAGCCAGGGGCCGAGCATCGGCCCGAGCGCGTCCCGGATCCGGCCCGCCTGCGGCAGCCCGTGGTCCAGCAACTCGTCGCCGAGGACGAACACTTCGGCCCGCGGCCGGGGATAGGCGGTCAGCTCGTCGTAGCCGGCCGCGGCGGCCAGACCGAGGACGGCGGGGGTCACCAGCGCGCCGGCGGGCAGGAGGTGGTCGCCGCGGCGGCACTCCTGGCCGCGCGGGCGGATGTCCTGACCGGGCGGTACGGGCCGCGGCGCGTGCAGCTGCCGGGCGCCGCCGGGCAGTTCGCGGAGGTCGCCGTGCTCGCTGCGCAGTACGGCGGTGGCACCGGACGGGATGCGCGCACCGGTCGCGATCGCGATGGCATGGCCGTCCTGGAGGGCCTCGGCAGGGGCCTGACCGGCGAGGATGCCCGGAGCCGCGGCGCCCTCGCGCTGATCGAGGCGCCAGGGGCCGGGTCCGGAGACCGCCCAGCCGTCCATGGCCGAGGTGTCGAACGACGGCAGGTCGGTGAGGGCGGTGAGCGGGACCGCGAGCGTCCGGCCGAGCGCCTCGGCGAGCGGGGTGGACAGCGGCGCGGGCGGTCCGGGAACGGCCTGCGCGGCGAGTTCGCGGGCGCGCTGCCAGGGCGTGGCGGACGGCCTGGGGCGCGGGGCGGAGGGCGACGGCGGCGGTCCGGCTTCCATCGGGCCGGAAGGATCGGCCGGGCCGGTGGCGCCGTCCGGGTCGTGGCTGCCGCGTGCGGTGGGAGCGCCGGAGGCCGCCGCGTACGGGCCGCCCGCGGACGGGATGCCCTGGCCCGCTTCCGGGGGCCGGGCCGGGCCGGTGGCCGCTTCATGGGTGTGGTTGGCCAGTGCGAGCGCGTCCTCGAACGGGTCGTCGCCGTGCCGGTCGTCCCGGGCGGCGCCGAGCGCCCCGCGGGTCTCGCCGTCGGTCATTCCGCGGGCTTCGTTCCGGTGTCCGAGGAGCCGGCCGGTCCCTCGGCCTCCGCGGCCCAGCGGTTCGCCAGGGCGGCGGCCCGGTCGGCCAGCTCCTTGACGTCCCGGCCCTGCTGACCCGCCGCGTACCCGATCAGGAAGGTCGTCAGGGGCGCGGCCGGGCGGGCCACGCCGTGCGCCGCGTCCCGCGCGAGGTCGAGAAGCGCCGCCACGTCGACATCGAGGTCGATGCCGAGTTCGGCCTTGACTGCGGTGATCCATTCGTCCAGCACGTGTCCATGCTCCCTGATCCGGGCGCGCGCCGCGCCGAGGTCTTCCCAGGTGTCGCAGTCGAAGGAGGCGGTGGCCGTGGGGTCCGGGACCCGGACGAGCGTCAGCCCGGCCAGCAGGGCACGCAGCGGCAGACCGGCCGGTGTGCCGTGTTCGGCCCGGATACGGGCCAGCGCGCGGCGCAGCGGCTCGGCGCGGTAGGCCGCCACCAGCGGCTGGTCCCGACCCGAGGCGTCCTGAAGCAGCGCCCCGTCCGCCGGCGCGGCGGCCGCGGCCAGCAGCCCGCGAACGGTCGCGGCGGTCAGGAACGGCAGGTCCGCGGAGAGGACGAGCACCGTGGGGGCGGTGGTGTGCCGCAGGCCGGCGTCCAGCGCGGCGAGCGGGCCGCCGCCCGGCGGGTCCTCGCGGGCGTGCAGCACGGTGCGGGCGGTCGGGCGGGCGGGGCCGACGACGACGGCGCGGGCGGCGTTAGGGCAGGCGGCGAGCACCCGGTCCAGGAGCGGGCGGCCGCCGACGGACAGGGCGGGTTTGTCCGCCCCGCCGAACCGCCGGGCCGCGCCGCCGGCCAGGACGATCGCGTCGTGGTCGGTGTGGTCGTTCACCCCTTGAGTATCGCCAGCCTCGGCGCACTCACACAGGGATCGTCCGTGGCCCCTCCGGGCCCGACGGGGGACGGGTCCGGAGGGGGCCGTACTCACAGGCCGCGCAGCAGCAGCGCGGGCTGCTCGACGCAGTCGGCCACGAACCGCAGGAAGCCGCCCGCGGTGCCGCCGTCGCACACCCGGTGGTCGAAGGTGAGCGACAGCTGGACGACCTGCCGGACCGCCAACTCGCCTTGGTGCACCCAGGGTTTGGCGGCTATCCGGCCGACGCCGAGCATCGCCGCCTCGGGGTGGTTGATGATCGGCGTGGAGCCGTCGACGCCGAAGACGCCGTAGTTGTTGAGGGTGAAGGTGCCGTGGGTCAGCTCGGCCAGGGACAGCCCGCCGGCCCGGGCGGTCTCCGTGAGCCGCGCCATCTCGGCGGAGAGGCCCTCGACCGTACGGGCCTGGGCGTCGCGGACGACCGGCACGACCAGGCCGCGGTCGGTCTGCGCGGCGAAGCCGAGATGGACCGCGGGCAGCCGGACGATCTCCTGGGTGCGGGTGTCGACGGTGGCGTTGAGCTGCGGGAAGCGCGCGAGCGCGGCGGTGGTGATCCGGGCCAGCAGCGCGAGCAGCGACACCTTGGGGGCGCCGGGGACGTTCATCGCCCGGCGGGCGGCGAGGAGTTCGGTGGCGTCGGCGTCCACCCAGCAGGTCGCCTCGGGGATCTCGCGGCGGCTGCGGCTGAACTTCTCGGCGGCCGCGCCGAGCATCCCGCGCAGGGGGATCCGCTCCTCGCCCGGGGTGGGGGCGATGCCGGCCTCGGGGGCCGTTGCGGTCGTGGGGCTCGTCCCGCCGGCCGGGGCGGCCGCGGCGGCCGGCTGCGGTGCGCGCTCCCGCCGGGCGCGGAGCGCGGACTCGACGTCCGCACGGAGGATCAGCCCGTCCGGTCCGGTGCCGGTCACCTCCCGCAGGTCGAGGTCGTTCTCCCGCGCCATGCGGCGCACCAGCGGCGAGATGACGGGCACCGTACGGCTGCCGGCGTCCGCGGTGCGGGCCGGGCGGTCCGCCTCGGCCTCTTCGGCCGGTGCGGCGGGCTGCGCTTCGGTCGGGGGCCGCGGGCCGCCCGTCTCGGGGCGCGTGCCGTCCGCGGGACGGATCCGGCGCCGTCGGGCCGCGGCCGCGCTCGTGCCGTAGCCGACCAGGACATTGCCGGACCCGTTCTCGGCCGCCTCGCCGGCCGGTGCCTCGGGGGCGGCAGTCGTCCCGGGGGCGAGGCCCGAGTCGGCGCCCGTCTTGGGCGCCTGCTCGGCCAGATCGTCCGGTACGGCGCCGACCGCGACCGTCACCAGCGGGGTGCCGACGGGGACTTCGGCCCCTTCGTCGCCGTAGCGGGCGGTCACCACGCCGCCGTACGGGCACGGCACCTCGACCATCGCCTTGGCGGTCTCGACCTCGACCACCGGCTGGTCCACGGCGACGACCTCGCCGACCTCGACCAGCCACTGCACGATCGTCGCCTCGGTCAGGCCCTCCCCCAGGTCGGGCAGGGTGAATTCACGGACCACGGCCATCACGCACCACGTCCTTCGGTCCAGTCCGACTCCCACTGCAGGCGGGCGACGGTGTCCAGGATCCGGTCGACGCCCGGAAGGTGGTACCGCTCCAGCATGGGCGGCGGGTAGGGGATGTCGAAGCCGGTCACCCGCAGCACCGGCGCCTCCAGGTGGTGGAAGCAGCGCTCGGTGATCCGCGCGGCGATCTCCCCGCCGGGGCCGCCGAATCCACCGGCCTCGTGGACGACCACGGCCCGTCCGGTGCGCCGTACGGACGCGCAGACGGTGTCGTCGTCGAACGGCACCAGGGAGCGCAGATCGACCACTTCCAGGTCCCAGCCCTCGGCGCGGCCGGCCTCGGCGGCCTCCATACAGGCGGGCAGCGAGGGGCCGTAGGTGATCAGGGTGGCGCTGCTGCCGCGGCGGCGTATCTCGGCCCGGCCCAGGGGCGCGACCGGAGTGGGCGCGTCCGGCGACCATTCGGCCTTCGACCAGTACAGCCGCTTGGGCTCCAGGAAGACGACCGGGTCGTCGGAGGCGATGGCGGCCCGCAGCAGGCCGTAGGCGTCCTCGACGGTGGCCGGGGTGACGACGTGCAGCCCCGGGGTGGCGAGGTAGTACGCCTCGGAGGAGTCGCTGTGGTGCTCGACGCCGCCGATGCCGCCACCGTAGGGGATGCGGATGGTCAGCGGCATCGGGACCGCGCCGCGGGTGCGGTTGCGCATCCGGGCGACATGGCTGACCAGCTGCTCGAACGCCGGGTAGGCGAACGCGTCGAACTGCATCTCGACCACCGGCCGCAGCCCGTACATCGCCATGCCGACGGCGGTGCCCAGGATGCCGGCCTCGGCGAGCGCGGTGTCCGTGCAGCGGTCCTCGCCGAACTCCTTGGCCAGGCCGTCGGTGATGCGGAAGACGCCGCCCAGGGCGCCGACGTCCTCGCCCATCACATGGACGGCGGGGTCCTCGGCCATGGCGTCACGCAGCGCGCGGGTCAGTGCCTGCGCCATGGTGGCGGGCTTGCGCGCGGTGGCCGGAGCGGTGGTCGTCATGGCCTGGCCTCCTCGGCGGGCGCGGTGCCCGCGGCGTCCTCGGTGTGTCCGGCGGCCTCGGCCTCCAGCTCGGCGCGCAACTGTGCCGCCTGGGCGCGCAGTTGGCTGGTCTGCTCGGCGAATACGTGGGTGAACAGGTCCATCGGGTTCAGCACCGGGTCGGCGTGCATCCGCTCGCGGAGGTCGGCGGCCAGCTGCTCGGCGCTCTCCCGGGTGGTGGCGACGAATTCGTCGGTGAGCAGGCCGCGGCCGGCCAGCTCGCGCTCCAGCAGGGCTATCGGGTCGTGCGCCCGCCAGGTCTCGACCTCGGCGTCGGTGCGGTACCGGGTGGCGTCGTCGGCGTTGGTGTGCGCCTCGATGCGGTAGGTGACGGCCTCGACGAGGGTGGGGCCGCCGCCCCGGCGGGCGCGCTGGACGGCCTCGCCGAGCACCTCGTGCATCGCGGGCGCGTCATTGCCGTCGACCAGGCGGCCGGGCATGCCGTAGCCGACCGCTTTGTGGGCGAGGGAGGGCGCGGCGGTCTGCTTGGCGAGCGGCACGGAGATGGCGAAGCCGTTGTTCTGCACCAGGAAGACGACCGGGGCCTGCCAGAGCGCGGCGAAGTTCAGCGCCTCGTGGAAGTCGCCCTCGCTCGTGCCGCCGTCGCCGACCATGGCCAGCGCCACCACCTCGTCGCCCTTGAGGCGGGCTGCGTGCGCCAGGCCCACGGCGTGGGGGAGCTGGGTGGCGAGCGGGGTGCACAGCGGGGCGATGCGGTGTTCGTGCGGGTCGTAGCCGGTGTGCCAGTCGCCGCGCAGCAGGGTCAGCGCCTGTACGGGGTCGAGGCCACGGGTCACGGCGGCGAGGGTGTCGCGGTAGCTGGGGAAGAGCCAGTCCCGCTCCTCCAGTGCCAGCGCGGCGGCGACCTCGCAGGCCTCCTGGCCGGTGGAGGACGGGTAGACCGCCAGTCGTCCCTGCCGGGTCAGGGCGGAGGCCTGGGCGTTGTACCGGCGGCCGCGCACGAGCTGGGCGTACAGCCGGGTCAGCAGTCCGGAGTCGAGCCGGGCGGCGGCGTCCGTACCGAGGATGCGGTACGGCTCCTCGTCGGGCAGGAGAGGCGCGGGATCGACGCGCGGGCGCCACGCGGGCGGCGGGCCGGCCAGGCTGCTCTTGTTCCTGCTGCTGCCGGGCTGCTCAAGGACCGTCATGTCGAGCACCTCCTCGGTTCGAAGGGGTGGCGCGATGGCGCCGCAGAAGGGTGGTGGGCGGACGGCGGGTGGGCAGGATGGAACCGGTCGGGGCGGGTGAGCCCTTCCCTACCGATTGTTCGGTCGCTGATGCATTTTGGCTACAGGCGGGTTCAGCCTGTGGACAAACGGTTCTCCACAGCTTGAGATGAAGACAGGGCGTCCACAAAGGGGAGGCGGGACCATATGCCGGACGAACAGATGGCCAATAACAACGGTCAGCCGCCGACGCCCGAACCGCCAGCTCCGGCCGCCCGCCCGCTGGACACCATCGACCGCTCGATCCTGCGCATGCTGCAGACCGACGGCAGAGCCTCGATACGCTCCGTGGCCGAGCGGGTGCACGTCTCGCGTGCCAATGCCTACGCGCGCATCAACCGGCTGATGGACGACGGGGTGATCCGCGGTTTCAGCGCCCTGGTCGACCAGGAGCGGGCAGGTCAGGGCGCCTCCGCGTACATCACGCTGAAGATCGTGCAGAACTCCTGGCGGACCGTGCGCAAACAGCTCACCGCGCTGCCGGGCGCCACCCACATCGCGTTGGTCAGCGGCGATTTCGATGTGCTGCTGCTGGTGCACACCAAGGACAACCGGGAACTACGGGAGCTGGTCCTCACCCGTATCCAGTCGATACCGGAGGTGCTCAGCACCCGCACCCTGCTGGTCTTCGAGGAGACCGATCTCGGGCCCGAGGGGGAGTGAGCCGCCCGGCGCCGCGGGCGGCTCCCAGAGCCCCCGCCAGACGCCGTCAGGACCCTGTCAGGGCCGGCGCAGGCCCGCGAACGCCGTGCGCACCACGGCCTCGGCGACCTCGTCGCGGCTCGCCGCGCCGCCCCGCCCGGGCCGGTACCACTCCACGATCGAATTGATCATGCCGAAGAGCAGCCTCGTGGCGAGCCGGATGTCCACGTCGTCCCGCAGGTCGCCGTCGGCGGCGGCCTGCTTGAGGAGCGCGGCGACCTCGTGGTCGAACTCCCGGCGGCGCTCCATGGCCCACCGCTCGGTGTCCGTGTTGCCGCGCACCCTCAACAGCAGTGTCACGTAGGGGAGTTCGTCCAGGAGGACCTCGGTCACCCGGCGGGTGACGTGTTCCAGCCGTTCGATCGCCCGCCCCTGGAGGGCCGCCGGCTCCTCCAGCACCGCGAAGAGGCCGTCCAGGGCCCGGCTTATGGCGCGGTGCAGCAGCTCTTCCTTGCTGCGCACGTGGTGGTAGATCGAGGACTTGGAGATGCCGGCCGCCTTGGAGAGGTGCTCCATGGAGGTGCCGTCGTAGCCGCGCTCGATGAACACCTCGACGGCGACGGCGAGCAGCGAATCGGGCGTGTAGGTGTCGCGCTTGGCCATGGTCATGATGAGAGCACCTGTTCCTCGAGGTCCGCACGGCGCCGCAGCGCCCAGGACGGTACGTAGCGTCCCCCGGCATTCTGGTGGTGCATCGAGTCCAGCAGGTCCCACACCCAATGGGCGCCGAGCAGTTCGGCCCACTCCATGGGGCCGCCGGGGTAGTTCACGCCCAGCCGCATGGCCGTGTCGATGTCCTCGGGGGTGGCCACCCCGCGGGCGGCGGCGTCCACGGCGAAGTCGATGATCATCGCGACCGTCCGGGCGACGATCATGCCCGGGACGTCGCCGATCACGCTGACCTCCTTGCCCAGCGCCTGGAAAAGCCCGACGGCCTCCGCGACGTCCGCCTCGGAGCAGGCGTCCGAGGCGGCCAGCGCGATCCGGGTGGCGGCCCGGTAGTCGAGCGAGAGGTCGAAGCGGATGTACTTGTCGTGGACGACGCTCGTCGCCGGGTAGCCGTTGGTGAGCGCCAGGCAGGCCCCGCCGGGCAACCGGAGGAAGCCCTCGGACTCCGCCGGTGTGCGGTCGCGGGTGACCTTGATGCCGGCCTCCTCGATCAGCTCGCGGAGCACCGCGGCGGGGCCGGGCAGCCGCGCGTGCAGGGCGACGGCCTCCGGGGCCGGGCAGGGCGCCGCGGTGTGCGGCGCGGGCCGCTGGGCGCCCTCGGAGTAGTCGTACCAGCCGCGCCCCGCCTTGCGGCCGTGCAGGCCGGCCTCCACCAGCCGGCGCTGCGCCAGCGAGGGGGTGAACTTGGGGTCCTGGAAGAAGGCCTGCCACACGGAGTGGGTGACCGCCTCGTTGACGTCCTGCCCGATGAGGTCGGTCAGCTCGAACGGCCCCATCTTGAAGCCGGCGCCGTCGCGCAGCACCGCGTCGATGGTGGCGGGGTCGGCGACCCGTTCCTCGTAGGCGCGCAGGGCCTCGGCGTAGAAGGGGCGGGCGATGCGGTTGACGACGAAACCGGGGGTGTCGGCGCAGCGGACCGGCTTCTTCCCCCAGGCAGCGGCGGTGTCGTACGCCGTGGTGGCGGCCGCCTCGTCCGTGGCGAAGCCGCTGACCACCTCGACCAGCGGGAGCAGCGGCGCGGGGTTGAAGAAGTGCAGGCCCACGCAGCGGCCGGGCCGGCGCAGACCGCCGGCGACCGCGGTGACGGACAGCGAGGACGTGTTGGTGGCCAGCAGACAGTCGTCGCCGACGATGTCCTCCAGCGCCCTGAACAGCTCCTGTTTGGCGGCCAGTTCCTCCAGGATCGCCTCGACGACCAGCGCGGAGTCGGCCAGCTCGGTGAGGGCGGTGGCGGGGGAGAGGCGGTCGCGGGCGGCGTCCCGCTCGGCCGCCGCGATCCGGCCTTTTTCCACCAGCCGGTCCAGTCGCCGCACCAGCGCGTCGGCGGCCTGCTCGGCGCGGCCCGGGGCGCTGTCGTAGAGCCGTACGCGATGGCCGGCGACCAGCGCCACCTGCGCGATTCCCTGTCCCATGGTGCCCGTGCCCACGACTGCCACGGTGTTGCCGGTGCCGATTGCCGTCATGCCAGCTGATCCTCCCCGACCGACTTTTCCACAGGCTCGTCGGGCCCTCTTGCCCCGACCGATCGTTCGGTTACTCTAACTCCGTATTGCCCTGTCCGCTCCCAGCCCTATCCGCTTTCCGTCCGGCTCGACGAGGAGTTGGTCATCGATGGCCGCCGAAATGACCGCAGCGCAGTTGATCGAGAAGCACCGTCCGACCCTCGATCAGGCGCTGGAGACGATCCGTACCCGCGCCTACTGGTCCCCGCACCCCGAGCACCCCAAGGCGTACGGCGAAACCGCCGCGGCCGACGGAGCGGCCGCGTTCGAGGCGCTGCGCGGCAAGCGCTTCGAGCTCACCCAGCCCGGCACGGACGACTGGACTGGTCAGGAGGTGTCGCCCTACGGGCCGGAGCTGGGGATCAGCTATCCGCACCCGGACGTGGACGTCCTGCTGCCCGCGATGCGCGCCACGATCCCCGCCTGGCGGGAGGCCGGCCCGGAGCTGCGCGCGGCGGTCTGTCTGGAGATCCTGGCCCGGATCAGCGCGCGCACCCATGAGTTCGCCCAGGCCGTGATGCACACCAGCGGCCAGGCGTTCATGATGGCGTTCCAGGCCGGCGGGCCGCACGCCCAGGACCGCGGCCTGGAGGCGGTGGCGTACGCCTACGCCGAGCAGACCCGCACGCCGGAGCAGGCGGCCTGGTCCAAGCCGCAGGGCAAGCGCGACCCGCTGGAGCTGTCCAAGAGCTTCACCGCCGTGCCGCGCGGCGTGGCCCTGGTGATCGGGTGCAACACCTTCCCCACCTGGAACGGCTACCCCGGCCTGTTCGCCTCCCTGGCCACCGGCAACCCGGTCCTGGTCAAGCCGCATCCGCGGGCGGTGCTGCCGCTGGCCATGACCGTCAAGGTGGCGCGCGAGGTGCTCGACGACGCCGGCTTCCCCGCCGACCTGGTGTGCCTGGCCGTGGACAAGCCGGACGAGGGCCTGGCCAAGACGCTGGCCGTCCGCCCCGAGGTCCGCATCATCGACTACACCGGCTCGACCGCGTTCGGCGACTGGCTGGAGACCCACGCCCGGCAGGCCGAGGTCCACACCGAGAAGGCCGGCGTGAACACCGTCGTCATCGACTCCACCGATGACTACAAGGGCATGCTCAGCAACCTCGCCTTCTCCCTGTCGCTCTACAGCGGCCAGATGTGCACCACCCCGCAGAACCTCCTGATCCCCCGCGGCGGCATCACCACGGACGCCGGGCGGAAGTCGTACGACGAGGTGGTCAGCGATCTCGCGGGCGCGGTGAGCGGACTGCTGGGCGACGACGCACGGGCCAACGCGCTGCTGGGCGCCATCGTCAACCCGCAGGTCAAGGAGCGGATCGAGGCCGCGGGCGGGCTCGGCGAGGTGGCCCTGGCCTCCCGCGAGGTGGCCCACCCGGACTTCCCCGGCGCGACGGTCCGCACCCCGGTGATCGTCAAGCTGGACGGCGCCAAGCCGGATTCCGAGGCGGCGTATCTGTCGGAGTGCTTCGGGCCGGTGTCGTTCGCGGTGGCCGTCGACTCCGCGGCCGACGCCGTGGAGCTGCTGCGGCGGACGGTCCGCGAGAAGGGCGCCATGACGGTCGGCGCGTACACCACGGACGCCGAGGTCGAGCGGCTGGTGGAGGACGCCTGCCTGGAGGAGTGCGCCCAGCTGTCGCTGAACCTCACCGGCGGGGTCTATGTGAACCAGACCGCGGCGTTCTCGGACTTCCACGGCTCGGGCGGGAACCCGGCGGCGAATGCGGTGCTCTGCGACAGCGCGTTCGTGGCCAACCGCTTCCGGATGGTGGAGGTGCGCCGACCCGCATGACGTGAGCCGGGGGCCGGGCGCCGGTCACCCGACGTGCTCGACGGACGCGGCGCCGGTCAGCCGGCGTGCGGCCCGTCGATCCGTGCGTGGCGGCCGATCCAGGCGTGCATCGCGATGGCGGCCGCCGCCCCCGCGTTGATCGAGCGGGTCGAGCCGAACTGCGCGATCGAGCAGACCAGCGAGGCGTGGCGGCGCGCCTCCTCGGTCAGCCCCGGCCCCTCCTGGCCGAAGAGGAGCACACAGCGGCGCGGCAGCTCCGTCGTCTCCAGCGGCACGGCCCCCGGGAGATTGTCGATCCCGATGATCGGCAGCCCCTCGGCCATGGCCCAGGCGGTGAGGTCCGCGGTGTCCGGGTGGTGGCGGACGTGCTGGTAGCGGTCGGTCACCATCGCCCCGCGCCGGTTCCAGCGCCGCTGGCCGACGATGTGGATCTCCTTGGCCAGGAACGCGTTCGCGGTGCGCACGACCGAGCCGATGTTGAAGTCGTGGCCCCAGTTCTCGACCGCCACGTGGAAGTCGTGGCGGCGGGTGTCGAGGTCGGCGACGATCGCCTCACGCCGCCAGTAGCGGTAGCGGTCGACGACGTTGCGGCGGTCGCCGTGCGCCAGCAGCTCCGGGTCGTAACGGTCGTCCTCGGGCCAGGGCTCCGGATGCGGGCCGACGCCGATCTGGGTCCCGTAGCCCTCGTCGTACTGGAGGGGCTCGGCGGGGGCGGTTTTCTCGCTGCTCACCCCACGAGCGTATGGCCACCGCCGCCGTGGTCCGTACGGGCCGGGGGCTCACCGCCTCCGGGACCGCCGTCCGGGGCGGCCGCCACGGCGCGGGGGAAGAGCCGTTCGTGCAGGCCGGAGACGCGGGCGGAGACCCAGGTCAGGAAGTTCGTCGGCAGGAAGACCGCGTCCGCGGCGATCATGGCGAGCGAGAAGAACGGCAGCCCCAGCAGGAACGCGATCGAGAGGTGCTCGCAGATCATGATGACCAGGAGCACGTTCTTGAGCCGGCGGTTGAAGAGCGTGAAGGGGAAGGCCACCTGGACGATCACCGTGCCGTAGGTGATCAGCATGACCATCAGGCCGTTGCTGCCGAGCAGTTGGGAGAGCGCGGGCCAGGGGGAGAAGTAGTCCAGGTGCATCGGGTAGTAGACCGCGGTGCCGTCCTGCCAGCGGGAGCCCTGGATCTTGTACCAGCCGGCGGTGGAGTAGACCAGGCAGACCTCGACCATGATCACCAGCAGTGCGCCGTTGTGGGCGAGCTTGGTGAGCGTGTCCAGGACGGTGCGCGGCTCCCCGGGTGCGTAGCGCTGGACCGCCCACCAGAGGGCGTGCGCGGCCCACAGGCCCCACAGGACCAGGCTCCAGCCGATGTGCGGGAACGGGCCGTTGTCGAACCACAGGAGGGCGTAGCTGCCGGTGAGCTGGGCGACGGCGAGGGCGAGGCCGAGGACCGCCCACAGGACGATGCCGGTCAGATCGCGTCCGCGACCCCCACCCGGCGTGCCTTCAACGGTCCCCGCCCCCTCGGACGCCTCCCCGCCGGCCGCGGCGGCCTCCGCCGCGGCCCGGGCACGCCGGGCGCGGCGCGCGTCCAGGGACCAGACCTGGCCGCACCGGGTGAGCACGAGATACATCGACATCAGGTGGATGACGTTGTCGCCGCCGTCCCCTATGAAGACGCTGCGGTTCTGCAGCGAGATCACGCCGAGCATGAAGAGCACCGACATGGTGCGGGTGCGCCAGCCGAGCAGCAGCGCCGCGCTGGCCGCGACGGCCATCAGGTAGACGCACTCGAACCAGCCGCGGCCGTCGGACCACAACAGCATGGAGAAGGCGTGGTTGGCGCCCAGGAGGCGGCGCGCCATGTCCAGGCTCCAGGGGCTGTCGGGCCCGTAGAGCGTGAGGCGGTGCGGCCACTCGCGCAGCAGGAACAGCAGCCAGGTCGCCGAGAAGCCGATCCGGATGACGGCGGTCTGGTACGGGGCCAGCGCGCGGCCGGTGGCGCGGCCGAAGAGGCGGCCGATGGCGCGCTCGACCCGGGTCTCCTGGTAGGGGGCCGGGGTGGCGGTGGGGGCCTGGGGGGCGTGGGGGGCGTGCGCTTGCTGCGGCACGTCGGTGGGCTCCGTGGTGTGCGAGGGCTGCGAGGTGCTCGGGGGCTGCTGGGGCGTCGGTGACGTCACTGGCTGTTCGCCCCCTCGGGCAGGTCGGCTGCGATGACCTGCCACCAGGGCAGCACGCGGTACGCGGGCTTGTCGCTGATCTTCTCGGTGCTCCACGGCGGCGGGCTGACCGCGGCCGTACGGGAGCGGACCTGGATGCGGTCGACCCGGCCGCCGGCCGCGGTCCACTCGCCCTGCATCCGGAACATCACGATCCGCCGGATGTAGCGCTCGGCCAGCTCGCCGCGGGGGCCGATCGGGCGGCCCTGGGCGTTGTGGCTGTTGACGAAGAGCTCCCAGCCCCGGCGCAGCTGGTTCTGCTCGGTGTGGCTGGGCAGCGGGTTGTGGAGTATGGCCCGGCCGTCCCGGGCGGTCAGGTCGGTCCAGCCGGTGGTGCGGCTGCCGCCGTCCTCGGCGCGGATCTCCGCGCGCACCTGGACCGCGACGTTCTGCTGGAGGGGGTTCGGCGCGAACAGCTTCCAGTTCTGTTCGTACTCGGGATAGACGTAGTCGCTGATCAGGGCGCCCTGCTGCTTGCTGAGCGTGTTCTGCGGCGCGACGTGCAGAAACATCATGGCGAGATGAATCGCGACGATGACGGCGACGGCGCAGGCCGCCACGCCTATGACGAACCGCGAGGGTAGCGACAGCGCGGCCAAAGGCCGCGGTTCGTCCCCGTATGACTGCATTCCCGCCCCGTTCCCGTAAACCCATGCGGTCAACTCCGCTCCGGAACCGTACCTATGCGTCCGCACCGGGCACACCCTCCCCCGAGTTATCCACAGGCTTGACACCCGCTGCCCGCCCACTCACCATTGAACCGAACGATCGGTCGGTCGGGAGCGAGGGGGCACACATGACGACGATCGCGCCGGAGGAGGCGGCTCAGGAGGCCGCATTCGACGCCACCGTGGCCGCGGACGAGCGGATCGAGCCACGGGACTGGATGCCGGAGGCCTACCGCTCCACACTCGTGCGGCAGATAGCGCAGCACGCCCACTCCGAGATCATCGGCATGCAGCCGGAGGCCAACTGGATCACCCGCGCGCCCTCCCTGCGCCGCAAGGCGATCCTGATGGCCAAGGTGCAGGACGAGGCCGGACACGGCCTGTATCTCTACAGCGCCGCCGAAACCCTCGGCACGAGCCGCGACGAGCTCCTCGACAAGCTCCACACCGGCCGCCAGAAGTACTCGTCGATCTTCAACTACCCGACCCTGACCTGGGCGGACGTCGGAGCCATCGGCTGGCTGGTGGACGGCGCGGCGATCACCAACCAGGTCCCGCTGTGCCGGTGCTCCTACGGCCCCTACGCCCGCGCGATGGTCCGCATCTGCAAGGAGGAGTCCTTCCACCAGCGCCAGGGCTACGAGCTCCTGCTGACCCTCAGCCGCGGCACGGAAGCCCAGCACGCGATGGCGCAGGACGCGGTCGACCGCTGGTGGTGGCCCTCCCTGATGATGTTCGGCCCGCCGGACGACGAGTCGTCGCACTCCGCCCAGTCCATGGCCTGGAAGATCAAGCGGCACTCCAACGACGAGCTGCGCCAGCGCTTCGTCGACATCTGCGTCCCCCAGGCCGAAGCCCTCGGCCTCACCCTCCCCGACCCCGACCTGGTGTGGAACGAGGACCGCGGTCACTACGACTTCGGCCCCATCGACTGGACGGAGTTCCGGGAGGTCCTCAAGGGCAACGGACCCTGCAACGAGCAGCGGATCAACCGCCGTCGGCAGGCCCACGAAGAAGGCGCCTGGGTGCGCGAGGCAGCCGCCGCACACGCGGCCAAGCACGGGAAGGCCGGACGATGACGACGACACCCCGCCCCGCGGAAACCCCCGCCTCCGGCGCCCCCGCCGAAGCGGCGGACGCCCGCCCCACCGACTGGCCCTTGTGGGAGGTCTTCGTCCGCAGCCGCCGCGGCCTGTCACACACCCATGCCGGCAGCCTGCACGCCCCGGACGCCGAAATGGCGCTGCGCAACGCCCGCGACCTCTACACCCGGCGTTCCGAAGGCGTCTCCCTCTGGGTGGTGCCCTCCGCCCAGATCACCGCCTCCTCCCCCGACGAGAAGGACGCCTTCTTCGAGCCGGCCGGCGACAAGCCCTACCGCCACCCGACCTTTTACGAGATCCCGGAGGGGGTGCACCACCTGTGAGGGACACCGTGACCACCCCGGCCCTGCCCCTCGGGGACGATGCGCTGATCCTCTCCCACCGCCTGGGCGAGTGGGCCGGCCGGGCCCCGGTCCTGGAGGAGGACGTGGCGCTGGCCAACATCGCGCTGGACCTGCTCGGCCAGGCCCGGGTGCTGCTCTCCCTGGCCGGCGACGAGGACGAGCTGGCGTATCTGCGCGAGGAGCGGGAGTTCCGCAACCTCCAGCTCGTCGAGCAGCCCAACGGCGACTTCGCCCACACCATCGCCCGCCAGCTCTACTTCTCCACCTACCAGGAGCTGCTCTTCGAGCAACTGGCTGCCGGAGACACCGAGTTGGCTCCGCTGGCGGGCAAGGCCGTCAAGGAGGTCGCCTACCACCGCGACCACGCCACCCAGTGGACCCTCCGGCTCGGCGACGGCACCGACGAGAGCCACACCCGGATGCAGCGCGGCCTGGACGCCCTCTGGCGCTTCACGGGCGAGATGTTCGAGCCGGTGGAAGGACTGGAAATGCTGCCCTGGGCCACGTTCCACGACCGCTGGACGACCCGCATCACCGCCACCGTCGAGCAGGCCACCCTCCGCCTCCCCGAAGGACCGCAGCGCGGCGCCTGGACCGCCGGCGCGGGCCGCCAGGGCCTGCACACAGAACCGTTCGGACGGCTGCTCGCCGAGATGCAGCACCTCCACCGCAGCCACCCGGGGGCGACATGGTGACCACCGGCCACACCACGACGACGAGTGCTGGCACGGCCCCTACGACCGGCACCCCGACCACGGCCGGCACGACCCCTACGGCCGGTATGACGACCACGGCCGGCGCGGCAACCCTGCCCACCACGACCCTCGAAGCGGAACTGCTGGCACTGGCCGGCTCCGTCCCCGACCCCGAGCTGCCCGTCCTCACCCTCGCCGAACTCGGCGTCCTGCGCGATCTCCGGCTGACGGCCCCCGACCGCGTCGAGGTCGAGCTCACCCCCACCTACACCGGCTGCCCCGCCGTCGAGGCCATGTCCGCCGACATCGAGCGGATTCTCCACGATCAGGGCATACCCGACGTCGAGGTCCGTACGGTCCTCAGCCCGCCCTGGACCACGGACGCCATCACCGCCGAGGGCCGCCGCAAGCTGGCCGCCTTCGGCATCGCCCCACCGCGCCCGGCCGGCCCGGCCGGCGGACCGGTCTCCGTCGACCTCACGATCCGCTGCCCGCACTGCGGATCGACCGACACCACCCTGCTGAGCCGGTTCTCCTCCACGGCCTGCAAGGCGCTGCGCCGCTGCGAGTCCTGCCGCGAACCCTTCGACCACTTCAAGGAGTTGTGATGTTCCACCCGCTCCGGGTCCAGGAGGTCGAGCGGCTCACGGACGACGCGGTGGCCGTCACCTTCACCGTCCCGCCCGAACTCCGCAGCGCCTTCCGGCACACCCCCGGACAGCACATCGCGCTGCGCAGAACGGTCGACGGACAGGAGATCCGCCGTACGTACTCCATCTGCACCCCGGCCACCGACGAGCCCGTCCTGCGGATCGGCATCCGGTACGTCGAGGACGGCGCCTTCTCGGCCTACGCGCTCAAGGAGTTGGCGGTCGGCGACACGGTGGAGGTGATGGCCCCGGCCGGCCGGTTCGTCCTCGCCCCGCGCCCCGGGCACTTCGTCGGGATCGTCGGCGGCAGCGGCATCACCCCCGTGCTGTCCATCGCCACCACCCTCCTCGCCCAGCAGCCCGACGCCCGCTTCTGCCTGATCCGCAGCGACCGCACCGCGGCCTCGACGATGTTCCTGGAGGAGGTCGCCGACCTGAAGGACCGCTACCCCGACCGCTTCCAGCTGATCCACACCCTCTCCCGCGAGGAACAGCAGGCCGGCCTGCCCTCCGGCCGCCTGGACGAGGACCGGCTCCGGACCCTGCTGCCCGCCCTGCTGAAGACCGACGCCATCGACGGCTGGTACCTCTGCGGCCCGTACGGCCTGGTCCAGGGCGCCGAACGCGCCCTCCGCGCCCTCGGCGTACCCCGCAACCGCATCCACGAAGAGATCTTCCACGTCGACAACGGCGCCCCGACCGCACCCACGGCCAAGGCCCCCGCGCACAGCACGGTGACCGCCACCCTCGACGGCCGCTCCGGCACCTGGCCCGTCCACGACGGCGAATCACTCCTCGAAGCCGTCCTCCGCAACCGCGCCGACGCCCCCTACGCCTGCAAGGGCGGCGTCTGCGGCACCTGCCGGGCCTTCCTGGTCTCCGGCGAGATACGCATGGACCGCAACTTCGCCCTCGAATCCGAAGAGGTCAACGCCGGCTACGTCCTCGCCTGCCAGTCCCACCCGGTCACGGAGAAGGTGGAGTTGGACTTCGATCGGTAGGGAGATCGGTAGGGGGATCAATGGGGGCGTGGGGGACTGTGCTGGGTGAGTGAGGGTGGGTGAGCGGGGGCCGGGTGAGTGGGGCCTCGGTGGGTGGGGGGCTCGGTGGGTGGGGGGCTCGGTGAGTGGGGGCTCGGTGAGTGGGGGCTCGGTGAGTGGGGTGGGCTGGGCTTCGGGGGCTAGGAGCGGTGGGGGGGGAGGAGCGGTCGCAGACGCCCAACTCCCCGACACGGCGAGGGGACGGACGGTTCGTGCCCCGGGGCCCATAGGGCAGGGAGCGGTCGGAGGGCAGGGAGCGGTTGCCGGACGACGGGGGAACGGTCGTAGGGCCGGCCGACGGCTGGCTGGCTGGCTGGCTGGCTCAGCGGCGCCACCACCATTCCCAATTCCTGGAACATGTTCTACCTTGGCGCGTGGCTTGACGGCTCGTCAGATTCGTCAGGTGTCGAGGCGCCGCGCGGAAGGAAGGACAGCCAGTGGACTTCACCTTCACCGAGGAGCAACAGGCCGCCGTCGAAGCGGCGCGGGCCGTCTTCTCGGGGACCGCTCCGGACGACGTACCCAGCCCGGCACTCACCACGGGAGCGGTCGCCGACGACTTCGACCGCGCGCTGTGGCGCAAGCTCGCCGACGCCGATCTGCTGGGCCTGCTCATCGCACCGGAGTACGGCGGCGCGGGACTCGACCCGATAGCGCTCTGCCTCGTACTGCGCGAAGCGGCGAAGGTGCTGGCCCGCGTGCCCCTGCTGGAATCCGGCAGCGCGGCGCTCACCCTCCAGCAGTACGCCGATGCCGCGCTCCGTACGGACGTACTGCCGCGGATCGCCACCGGGGACCTCGTCGTCACCGTTGCCGCCACCGGCCGTACCGGCCATGAACCGGCCGAACTCGCCGTACGTGCCAGCAAGGAAGGCACCGACTGGATCCTCGACGGCAGCCAGACCGCCATCCCCTGGGCTGCGACCGCCGACCGGATCCTGCTGCCCGCACACAACGGTGAGGGCCACGCCGTCCTCGCCCTCGTCCCCCGCACCCACATCGGCGTCACGTTCGCCGACCAGATCTCGACCAGCGGCGAGCGCCAGGCCGAGGTCCGGCTCGACTCCGTCCGTATCGGCGCCACCGAAACGATCACCGATCCGGCCGCCTGGGAATCCCTCCGCCACCTCCTGACCACCGGCACCTGTGCGCTGGCCCTGGGGCTGGGCGAACGAGTGCTCGCCATGACCAGCGAGTACACCGGCAAGCGCGAACAGTTCGGGTATCCGCTGGCCACCTTCCAGGCCGTAGCGATCCAGGCCGCCGACCGCTTCATCGATCTGCGCGCCATGGAGGCCACCCTGTGGCAGGCCGCCTGGCGCCTCACCGCCGACGCTCCCGGCCCGCTCCCGCCGGCGGGGGACATCGCGGTCGCCAAGATCTGGGCCTCCGAGGGCGTACGGCGCGTCGTCCAGACCGCCCAGCACCTGCACGGCGGCTTCGGCGCCGATACGGACTACCCGCTGCACCGCTACCACGCCTGGGCCAAGCAGCTCGAACTCGCCCTCGGCCCCGCCGCCGCACACGAAGAGGCCCTCGGCGACCTGCTCGCGGCACATCCGCTGGGGTGAGCTGGGGTGAGCTGGGGTGAGCTGGGGTGAGCTGCGGCGAGGAGCCCGTACAGACCGCACTCGCACTCGGACTCGGACTCGGACTCGGACTCGGACCCAAATTCGGACTCGCCGGGTCATCGCGCACGTTCACCGGGTTATCGCGCGCGTTTCATTCGGTGATCGCGCGCACCGGGATACGCGCACGATCACCGGCATGTGGCGCGGCGCCGACTCGCCACCAGGGACGCGTAGGGCATTGCGGCGCTCGCGCGCACCGTGGGGCGTCAGGGGAGGGGAGAAGCGAAGGTCGGCCAGTTGTGCCACGCAGGCGCTGGCCGGCCAGCGCCTGCCAGCTGGGCACTGGCCGTGGGTACTAGCCGCCGGCTAGATAACCGTCCCCGTTCCGCCCTTACCGTCCGAAACGGGACGCCCGGCGGCCTCCCAGGCCTGCATGCCGCCCGCGACGTTCACGGCGTCGATGCCCTGCTGGATCAGGTACTGCGCCACCTGGGCCGAACGGCCACCGACGCGGCACAGGACGTAGATCTTGTCGCCCTCGGGCGCCTGCTCGGTCAACTCCCCGTAGCGGGCGACGAATTCGCTCATCGGGATGTGCAGCGCACCTTCGGCGTGCCCCGCCTCCCACTCGTCGTCCTCCCGTACGTCCAGGAGGAAGGCCTCGGCCGAGAGCGCATCGACACCAACGGTGGGTACAGAACCAAATTGCATGGTCCCGACGCTACCCGACCAGCTGCGCGAGGTACGCCTCACGTTCTGCGACGTCGGCGAGCAGCTTCTCGGCGATCTCCTCCAGCAGCCGGTCCGGGTCCTCCGGCGCCATCTTGATCATCGCGCCGATCGCACTTTCCTCCAGTTCGGCGGCGACAGCGGCCAGCAGCTCCTTGCGGGTGGCCAGCCACTCCAGGCGGGCATAAAGCTCCTCGCTCTCGCTGAGCCACTCCTCGGCCGGCGCCGGGCCGGCCTCCCACTCCCGCGCCAGTTCCTGCAGCGCCGCCTCGTCACCCCGGCCGTACGCCGCATTGACCCGCGCGATGAACTCATCCCGTCGCGCTCGTTCCGCGTCGTCCCGCGCCAGGTCCGGGTGGGCCTTGCGGACGAGCTCGCGGTAGGCCTTACGGGCCTCCTCGCTGGGCCGCACCTTCTGCGGCGGCTGCACCGGCTGCTCGGTGAGCATCGCCTGCGCCTCCGGGAACAGCCCGTCCGCCCCCATCCAGCCGTGGAACAGCTCTTCCACCTCCGGCATCGGCAGCACCGCCGCCCGCGCCTCCTGCGCCTTACGAAGGTCCTCGGGGTCGCCGGTACGCGCTGCCACGGCCTCGGCGATCTGCGCGTCCAGCTCGTCCAGCCGCGCGTACATGGGGCCGAGCCGCTGATGGTGCAGCCGGGAGAAGTTCTCCACCTCCACCCGGAACGTCTCCACCGCGATCTCGAACTCGATCAACGCCTGCTCCGCCGCCAACACGGCCTTCGCCAGCCGCCGCGTTCCCTCATCGGCCGCGTCTTGGCCTTGGGAATCCTGGTGGCCTTGGGAATCCTGGGGGCCGGGGGAGTTCTGGTGGCTGTGGGAGTCCTGGTGACCGTCGGAGTCCTGAGGCCCGGGGAAGTCGTGCTGACCATGGGGGTCCTGCCCCGCCGGATCCGCCGGTTCGGTGCCGCCGGCCACAGAACCTGCGGCCGCCTGGCCGGCCTCCGCCTGGTCTGTGCGGTCCCCCTGATCTGTGCAGTTCCCCTGATCTGTGGGGTTCGCTTGGTCCGACTGGTCTGCCGGGCTGTCGCCGTACCCGCTCGGGGCGCTTTGACCGCCGTCACGGGCATCCGGCGCCTGTGGATCCCCCGAGGCACCCGTCGTGCCCGGTCCGTCCGCTCGATGCTGGCCGTCCTGCGCGTTCTCCGCGTGCGAGTTCGTCACCCGGTCAGCGTACGGCCCGAGCCACCACCGCCCGCCCCGCGCCACCGACTGAGGCGCCTTGGCCACTCCCTGCCTCGGCCCTTGGCCGCTCCGTAGGCCGGAGCTTCGCCTTCCCTTTCCGCTTCCCCCGGGGCCCCTCCCCCCCACCCCACCACCCCGCCCCCTCGCCCACCACCCAACCGACCACCGACCACCGACCACCGACCACCGGTCACCGTCACCAAGCACCGTCGAGCGCCCACCACCGGTCACCACGCACCGCCGAGCGTCCGCCACCCGCACCGTCCACGGCCCCCACGTAGTGCCGAGCGCCCACCACCCGCACCAGTCACGGCCTACCGCGCACGGCCACGACTCTGGGCTTACTGCCCCGGCCATGCCTCACGGCTCACCGACCACCGCCCACCGCCCACCGCCCACCGACAGAGCCCAGCGCCCAGGGCCGAGCCGGCAACTCTCACGCTTAGCCACCACTCCGTGCCGTCAGGTCACGCCGACAGCTCGCCGCCAACCACAAGCTCACGCGTTCCGCATGCACGGCATGGCCCGCGTAACGCCTCCAGCTCCCATCCCCGAGCGGCAGCTGGCGTCAGCTACCGCCCTGGTGACCAACAGCCGGGCCGGAGCTAACGGGTTTCCATCGCCACCACGGTCCGATCAGCTGCGGTCAAGGGGCGTCGCCGACGTGCACCACCCTTGAGTGCCGAGCAGCCGTCGGACCACCGCGTATCGCCGCATCGCACGCATCGCATCACGTCGGACCGCGCCGCATCGCACCGCACAGCCCGCGGCCGCCCGCTCGGGACCGTGGCGTCAACGCCTTCACAGCCCCGAGCCCAAGCACAGCCCGTAGCCCGGGCCCGAGCAAAGGCTCAACCACAGGCCCGAAAGGCAGGCCCCCGTCCGTCCTTACAAGCCCAGCCCCCGGCCTTCCTCACCCCGGTCGCCACCTCCAGACCGCCACCTCCGGACCGCATCGTGGTCAGCGGTCGCGACCGTCGGTCATCGGTCGTCGGTCATCGGTCGTCAGAGTCCGTCGTCAGTCAGGAAAGGCCCCCGAGGAGACGCCGCGGCTCATACCCCCATTTCTGCTGCTATGCGGCCGTTCTTCACTGCTGTGGTCAGGGCCGTGTGGTCCGCTTCCGTGCGGTCTGCGTATGCGGCGGCGAACTTCGCTATGGCCTCGTCCAGTTCCTCGCTCTTGCCGCAGTAGCCGGCCACCAGGCGTGGGTCGGCGCTGTGGGCGTGGGCTCGGGCCAGGAGGGCGCCGGTCATCCGGGCGTAGTCGTCCAGCTGGTCGCCGGTCAGCTGAGCCGGGTCCACGCTCCCCTTGCGGTTTCTGAACTGGCGGACCTGGAAGGGGAGTTCAGTGGAATGGTCTGGTCCCCGGCCGCTCCCGCTGGCAGTGCAGGGCGTGCCTGCTCCGCCGGGCCGGGGTATGTCCTGCACGGTCGTCCAGCCGAGCAGGATGTCGCTGACGACCTGCATCCTCCGCTGACCGAGCACCACCCGACGGCCTTCGTGCGTCACCGCCGGGGCCGGGAAGCCGGCCTTCTCCACGTATGGCGCCAGGGCCGAGCTGCGGGCCTCCTTCACCTGCAGGACCAGCGGCTCGCCCCGGTGGTCCAGCAACAGCACCACGTACGACCGCAAGCCCACGCTGCCCGTGCCGACCACTCGGAAGGCCACATCGTGCACCGCGTACCGGGCCAGCAGGGGCAGCCGGTCCTCGGGAAGGGTGTCGAGGTAGCTGGTGAGGGAGGCGGCCACGGCTGCCGCTTCGGCGTCCGGCACCCGGCGCAGCACCGGTGGCGCGTCCACGAAGCGGCGGCCTCCGTCCGCCGTCTGTTCCGTGGCCTTCGCCGCGAACCGTGCGCTGGTGTTCTTCCGCGCCTTGGCCGACACCCGCTCCAGCGTCCCCAGCAGGTCCCGGGCGTCGGTGTGCGAGACCAACTCCTCGTCGGCGATGGCGTTCCACGCCTCGGTGACCGGCAACTTCGCCAGCAGCCGCATCGTGCGTCGGTACGCGCCTGCCACGTCCTGGGCAGCGTGGCGGCACTCGTCCTCGGCCACACCCGCTTCCCGGCCCGCCAGCACCATCGACGTGGCGAGCCGCTTCACGTCCCACTCCCACGGCCCGTACAGGGTCTCGTCGAAATCGTTGAGGTCGATGACGAGGCCGCCGCGGGCATCGCCGTAGAGGCCGAAGTTGGCGGCGTGCGCATCGCCGCAGATCTGGGCGCCGATACCGGTCACCGGATCGGCCGTCAGGTCGTACGCCATCAGGCCCGCGGAGCCGCGGAGGAAGGCGAACGGGCTCGCGGCCATCCGGCCGACCCGTATGGGCGTCAGGTCGGGAAGCCGTCCGGCATTGGATTCCTCCACCGCCGCTACCGCGTCCGGGCGTTCGGCCACACTCGACAGCGCGGACTGCGCGGAACGGGGCAACCGCTCCCGCAACGCCCGGCCGGCCGCCTTGGGCGACGGGCCCTGTGCATCGACCTTGGCAAACCCCGATACGTACGGCACACGCGTCATGGCGGGCCACCTCCCCCTTCAGGACCTTTACGGCTGCGGCGACTTCGGCTACTTCGGCGACATCCACCAGGGCGGTGAGTGCGGCGAAGTTCTCTGTTACTGGGACTGCTGCTGGGCACGGTTACTGAGCACTACTTACCGGCCGCCGAGTGGGACTGCTCCGAGTGGGGCTGCTCCCGGCCTGCCGACGTGCCATGACGTTACCGACGTTGCGTCATCGCGCGCAGGGCCTGTGGATAACTCTGCGTATGCGCTGGTCGTTGCGGGCCGGGGGGAGAGAGACAGGAGGCCGAGAGAAAGAAGGGGGAGGAGGCGAGTAGGAGGCGGGGAGTAAGTGGGGAGGAAGTGGGGGCAATCAGGCGGCCAGGGCGGCCCGGCGGTCAAACGACCAGGCGCTCAGACGGCCACGCGGCCAGGTGCTCAGAGAGCCAGTTCGACCAGGCGCTCAGGCGCTCAGGCGCTCAGGCGGTCACTATCGCCAGCCGGGTCACCAACCTGCCCGGTCAGCGCGCCTAGACGCCCACGGCCTCCGCCATTTCTTCCTCCGCGGCTTCGTCCGCCGAGCCGGTGCCGGGCGCCGCCGCCCCCACCGCCCGCCGCGGCCTGGGCTCCGGCACCGTCGCCGCCACCGCGGCCGCCGCCACCGCCGCCGCATTGGCCGCCGCCTCCGCCTCCGCGGCCCGCCGGCGCCGCTCGGCCAGCCCCGCCAGACCGACCATCAGCACACCGACGAGCAGCCATCCCACCAGCGTCCAGACGTGCCCGGACAGGCCGTAACCGTCGAAGTAGACGTGGCTGCGGAGGCCCTCGACGAAGCCGGCACCGTTCCAGAAGGAGTGCAGCGCGGCGAAGAAGCCGTTCTGCATCTCGGGCCGGAAAATGCCGCCGGACGAGGTGAAGTTGAGCATCACGAAGAGGGCCATCACGCCGAGCGTCGTCCACCGCTTGAGGAAGGTGTGCAGGCCGGTACCGATCAGCAGAACGCCGGCGGAGTACAGCCATGCCATGCCCCACAGGCCCCACAGCCCGTGGTCGACGAGGTGGAACACCGGGCCGGCGAAGGCTGTGCCGATGAGGCTGACCACAACGGACGTACCGATCGCCAGCGCGGCCCGCAGCCGGAGCGGCAGCACGGCGCCGGCCCCGCCGATCACCGCGACCGAGGCGTACGAGCCGATGCTGATCGCGACCAGCAGGAAGAAGATGCCCTGCCCGGTCGGATCGTCCTCGGCGGGCGGCGCGACGTCCGTGACCTTCAGCGGGGCGCCTTGCCGGGCCGCGAGCGGAGTGAAGATCTTCTGCACGACCGAGGCGCTGGTGTCGGATCCGGCGGTGGCGACGAGCAGTTCGGGAGCCGCCGCCCGCGGCTGGGCCTGCGTCTTCGCCTTCATCACATACGCACCGAAGATGTCCTGGTGCCTCAGCTGCTCGACCGCGGTCGACCGACTGGGGACCGTACGCGCCTCCAGGTCACCGCCCGACTTGTCGTTGATCGACTGGGCAAGCAGCTGTGCACTATGGCTCGATCCGACGACCGCGACCGGGAGGTGGTGGGGCGCGGGATGCGCGAACGCACCCAGGTACGCGAGCCCCATGCCGATGCACATCAGCAGGGGCGTGACCAGATGCGCCAGGACATGACGGAGCCCGGCGGCGTGGGCGGCGGGGCGGCCGGCGGGTGCGGCACGGTGGCCGCCTTGGGGCGCGTTTCCGTGGTGGTCGGGACGTCGGGCCGTACTCATGGGGCGAGCCTTCTCAGCTGAGGGGTTCTGTTGCTGGCTTGAATGCGGGATGGCGGCAATGGTTGGCAAATACAACCCTCACCTACGTTGTACTCTACAACTAGACCTAGGAAAGGCAACCCGTGCCCCACCGCGATGACTCCGTCGAGACCATTCAGCAGGAGATGACCGCTTTCGCCCGGCGGGCCCGCGCGACCGCCGCCCGGATGCATCCCGAGCTGTCGCTGGTCTCCTACACCCTGCTTGCGCACCTCGATGACCAGCGCGGATGCCGCGCCACGGACCTCGCGGCGCACTATTTCCTGGACAAGTCCACGGTCAGCCGGCAGATCGCCGCACTGGAAAAGCTCGGTTTCGTCGAGCGCCGCGTCGACCCGGACGACCACCGCGTCCAGGTACTTCACCCCACCGAGAAGGGCGCCCAGGTACTCGCCAACGTCACCGCCAGCCGCCGCCAGGCCTTCCACGAGCGCCTGGCCGACTGGGACGAGGCCGACCTCGACCGCTTCGCCGCGTACCTACGGCGCTACAACGCAGCCCAGGAACGGTTGGGGTAACCAGCCCTCGACCACACCACACAGAGGGCCCCACCGCCCCCACCGACCACCGGCCCCGGCCCGCTCCCGCCCTACTCCCGACCGGCTCCCGACCCGCCCCTGACCGGCCGCCCCCGACCGCTCCCGACCGCCCCTACGTCCGGAACCGCTTCGGGCATTGCCCGCCGTCCGCCAGATAGGTCTCCGCCCAGCGTCCGAGTTCCTTGAGGGCGGGGTCCATTGCACGGCCGGCCTCCGTGAGCCGGTACGAGACGCGTAGCGGGGGGCCCGCGTCCACTTCGCGGACGACCAGGCCGACCCCCGCGAGCTCCATCAGGCGGTCCGAGAGCATCCGCTCACTGATACCGGGGATCGCCCGCCGCAGGTCGGCGAAGTGCACCGGGCCGGGCATCAGAGTCGCGACGATCAACCCCGTCCAGCGCTTCCCGAACAGCTCGAAGACGCGCGCCATGCCGTCATCGACCCGCTTACACGTCGCCTCGCTGTGGTCCGCCATACACCCAGCGTACCGCCCTCTTCTTGGCTACTGCAGAAAAGTAAGCTCCTGTGCTATTAATAGGGACGTACGGAATTCAACCACCGCTGCCCCGTCCCGGCGCCTGACCGGCCGACACCAGCCGACACCGGCCGACACAGACCAGCACCGGCCGACACAGACCGGCACCAAACGACACAGACCGATACAGACCGAAGGAACGATTCCCATGGCCACGCTTCTGCTCATCGACTCGTCCGTCTCCCCCGAGGGCGTCTCCGCCTCCCGCTCGGTCACCGCGACCTTCCGCAAGGCCTGGGAGGAGCAGCACCCCGAGGGCACCGTCGTCTACCGCGACCTGGCCGCCGACCCGCTGCCGCACCTCGACGGAGTCGCCGCCTCCGCCGCCTTCTCCGACCCGGCCAGCCACACCCCCGAGCAGCAGGCCGCCTTCGCCGTGCGGGTCAAGCTCGCCGAGGAACTGGAGCAGGCCGACGCGGTCGTCATCGCCGCACCGATGTACAACTTCACGATCCCCTCCACGCTCAAGGCGTGGCTCGACCAGGTGATCATCATGGGCCGCACCGCCGGTGAGGAGCCGTCCGCCAAGGGGACGCCCGTCACGGTCGTCGCCAGCCGTGGCGGCTCGTACGCGCCGGGCACGCCCCGTGAGGGCATGGAGTACGTGCAGAACTACCTGGAGGCCGTACTGGGCGGCGGCATGGGGCTGGACGTCGAGTTCATCGTTCCCGAGCTGACCATGGCACCCGTCAACCCGGCGATGGCCGACCTGGTGCCGCTGTACGAGACCTCCCGCGACAAGGCCCACGAGGACGCCGCGGCAAAGGCCAAGGCCCTCGTCGCACGCCTCGCCGCCTGAGAACGAGCCCCGGGCCACGACGCCGGCCCGAGCCCCAGCCCCCGTAGATCGGGACACCCAGCCGCGGGCTCCGAGCACGCCACACAGCCCGGAACCCGCGGCGGGGGCTCGCCAACGCCCCCCACGAACGACACGGGACCCAGCGCCCCCACGAACAACACGGGACCAACGTCCCCACGAACGACAGGGACCAACGAGGCTCCGAACGAGAGGGCTGGGCCTCCCTACACAGAGCCCCTGCCCCCATCCCCACCCGCACCCGCACCCGCACCCGCACCCGCCAGCCCCCTACTCCCCTCACCTATCGCCTGCTCCCCTCGTCTACCGCCTCACCTACTGCCTGCCCTACCGCCCCGGCCCCCTCCCCACCCCCGCCGTCACCAGCGCGCCCGCCGCCAGTGCGCCGCCCAGCCACATCACGCCGGCCGGCCCCCAGCCGTCCGCGGCCCGGCCGCCCAGGAGGGCGCCCAGCGCGATGGCCCCGTTGAAGGCCGCCACGAACAGCGCGGAGGCGGCCTCCCGCGCACCCGGCGCGGCCGCCGTCAACCACGTCTGGGTGCTGACCGAGACGCCCCCGTAGGCCAGTCCCCACACGGCCATCAGCGCCGCCGCTCCGGACACCCCGGTGCCCCGCCCCAGCAGCGGCACCAGCAGCACCGTTCCGGCGAGCACCCCGCAGATCACCAGCAGCGTCGTACGCGGGGACCGTGCCGCCCCGGCGCCCGCCCCGAAGTTCCCGGCCAAACCGGCGAGGCCGAAGGCCAGCAGCAGCGTGCTGATCTGCCCCGGCCGCACCCCGGCCACGTCCTCCAGCACCGGCCGCACATACGTGTACGCCGCGAAATGGCCCGTCACCAGAAGCGCCACCAGCACCAGTCCGGTCCGTACGGGCGCGCCGCGCAGCAGTCCGAGCACCCCGCCGAGCCGGACCGCGGCGGACTCCGGAAGCGGCGGCAGCAGCACGGCCAGCGCGAGCGCCACCACCGCGCACACCGCGGCCATCCCCACGAACGCCACGCGCCAGCCGCCCAGTTCGCCCAGGGACGTACCGGCCGGAACTCCCAGTACGGAGGCCGCCGCGACCCCGCTGAAGACCAGGGACGTGGCCGCCGCGACCCGGTGCGCGGGCACCAGCCGCACCGCGAGCCCCGCCGCGATCGCCCACACCCCGCCCATCCCCAGCCCCACCAGCACCCGGGCCACCAGCAGCACCGCGACGTTCGGGGCGTACGCGGCGAGCAGGTTCGCCCCCGTCAGCGTGGCCATCAGGGCGGCCAGCACCGCCCGCCGGTCCCGCCGCCCCACCAGCAGCGTCAGCACCGGCGCGGCCACCGCCGCCACCAGGCCGGTCACGGTCAGCGTCAGCCCCGCCGTACCGTCCGATACCCGCAGCTCGCGGCTGATCGGGGTCAGCAGTCCGACGGGCAGCATCTCGGACGTGACGACCGTGAACGTCGCCGCCGCCAGCGCCGCCACCGCAGGCCAGCCACCGCCCCGCCGGCCCCGCCCAGCCCCTCCCCCAACACCGTCCAACTGACCACCCTGGTCAGGGAGTTGCCGTACCGCCCCCGGCCCCACCGCCGGCCGCACCACAGGTCCTGCCACCGGCCCCGCCGCCGGTCCGTCCTCACTGTTCGTCATGCCCCCAGCCAACGCCCGCCCCCACCGGGGAACAACGGCCAACTCCTCACCCTTCTATGAGCAGGACTCATCGATCCACCCATCCGTCCGCGTAGCACTGCCCACAAGAGTTGGCACACCCCATGACGACCACCCCATGACAACCACCCCCGACCCGGCCGCCCCCCACACAACCCCCACCACCCCCAGCCTCGAACTCCGCGAGCTGGAGTGCTTCCTCGTGCTGTCCGAGGAGCTGCACTTCGGTCGCACCGGCGAGCGGCTGTACGTCTCGCAGAGCCGCGTCAGCCAGCTGCTGCGTGCCCTGGAGTCGCGGATCGGCGCCCGCCTCGTGGACCGCACCAGCCGCCGGGTCCGGCTGACCCCGCTCGGCGAGGAGTTCCGTACGTCACTGCGCCCCGCGTACGACGCCCTGCGCGCCACCGTGGAGCGTGCCCGCAGTGCCGCCCGGGGCGTGGAAGGGCGGCTGAGGATCGGTTTCCAGGGCACCGCGGACGACCGGATCATGCGGGCCATCGACACCTTCCAGCGCCGTCACCCCGGTTGTGCCACCGAAATCGTCGAGATCCCGCTGTGTGACCCCTTCGGCGCGCTGCGCAGCGGGGCGGTCGACGTCGCCGTGACGCTGCTGCCCATGGCCGAGCCGGACCTCACCCTCGGCCCGGTCTTCGCCGCCCAGCAGCAGACCCTCGCGGTGTCCGTACGGCATCCCCTGGCGTCCCGGACGGCGATCGGCGCCGAGGAGCTCGCCGGCGTTCCGCTGATCTCCCCGGACGGTCCGGCGCCGCCCTACTGGCGCGCGGCGCACGCCCCGGCCACTACTCCCCAGGGCCGCCCCGTACCTGCCGGACCGCGGATCAGCACCCTCCAGGAGGGCCTCACCCTCACCGCGGCCGGACGCGGGGCAATGCTCCTGTGCCGGCCCACCGCGGACTACCACGGCCGGCGCGACCTCGCCTTCGTCCCGGTGACCGGACTGCCCGACTCCGTCCTGGGCCTCGTCCACCACCCCGCCCGCGAGACCGCCCGGATCCGCGCCTTCCGCACGGCCGTGAACGACTCCCTGGCCGACCCCCACCGACCCCTGACCGGCCCCTGACCGACTCCCTGGGGCCCCTGACGGAGGGCGAAGGTGACCGAGGCAACACTGTGAGGAAGGCAACGCGGAACAGGGACAACGAAAGACCCCCGGTCGCCGGATTTCTCCGGAGACCGGGGGTCTCATCTGTGCGCGAGGGGGGAGTTGAACCCCCACGCCCTTTCGGGCACTGGAACCTGAATCCAGCGCGTCTGCCTATTCCGCCACCCGCGCATGGGTGCTGCCGGTTGATTCTCTCACGTGATCCGGGCTGTTCCGTCCGGGTCTTGTGCGAGCGCCTTCCGACATCCAGAACATTAGCACGCTGGCAGGGGTGGGTTCACACGCCTTTCCCCCGGGCCCCTCCCCGGCGGCGTCTCCTGGGACCGGCACCGGGACCGAGGCCCGCCGCGGCGCCGCGCAGTGCCGCGCAAGGGCCATGCAGCACCGTGAGGTGACGCACGGAGTCGTGAGCTGGCGTACGGAGGCATGTGCCGGGCAGGGTGTCCGGGGCCCTGTCCGACTCCGGCACCCGGCCGCCCGTAGTGGTCGGCGGTTGCGGGACACTGTCAGCGGGGCACATCTACGATCGCAGTGCACGAGGAGTGGGCAAGGAGCGGACAGGCACCGGGCAACCCTGTGAGAGGCGACACTCGTCCTCAAGGCGGGAAAGGGGAACCAGCCGATTTCCCAAGGCGTGGATACGATCAGTAAGCAGTATCAGGACCACCCGATCAGGACGACACCGACGAAGACTGAGGAAGGAGGTGCCCCGTGGGAGTACTGAAGCGTTTCGAGCAGCGTCTCGAAGGTCTCGTCAACGGCACCTTCGCCAAGGTGTTCAAGTCCGAGGTGCAGCCCGTTGAGATCGCCGGCGCCCTGCAGCGCGAGTGCGACAACAACGCCACCATCTGGAACCGCGACCGCACGGTCGTCCCCAACGACTTCATCGTCGAACTGAGCGCCCCCGACTACGAGCGGCTGAGCCCGTACAGCGGGCAGCTCGGCGACGAGCTGTCGGGCATGGTCCGCGAATACGCGAAGCAGCAGCGCTACACCTTCATGGGGTCGATCAAGGTCCACCTGGAGAAGGCCGACGATCTCGACACCGGCCTGTACCGCGTGCGCAGCCGCACCCTCGCCTCCAGCACGTCCCAGGACCACCCGGGCCAGGCGGCCGCCCAGCGCGCCTCCGCGGTCCCGCAGGGCCCGCGGCCCGGCGCCGGCCACGTGAGCCCGCCCCCCATGCCTTCGTCCCCGCCCCCCGGCAGCGCACAGCCCGTACCCCGTACGGCACCGCCCGGTGCGGGACCGCAGCCCTATGCGCAGACCCGGCGCTGGATCGAGATCAACGGCACCCGCCACCAGATCTCGCGCCCCACGCTCGTGCTGGGCCGCAGCACCGACGCTGACGTACGGATCGACGACCCGGGTGTCTCCCGGCGTCACTGTGAGATCCGGGTCGGAACGCCCCCCACGATCCAGGATCTGGGCTCCACGAACGGCATCGTGGTAGACGGGCAGCACACCACTCGCGCTAATCTCCGCGACGGCTCGCGGATTGTCGTGGGCAGTACCACCATCGTTTACCGGCAAGCCGAAGGGTGAAGCGGGGAGCATGTCAGAGCTGACCCTCACGGTCATGCGGTTGGGTTTCCTCGCCGTACTGTGGCTGTTCGTCATCGTGGCCGTCCAGGTCATCCGTAGCGATCTGTTCGGGACCCGCGTGACTCAGCGCGGGGCCGCCCGGCGGGGCGGGCAGGAGGCCCGTACCCAGCGCCAGGCCGCGCCCCCGCAGCAACAACAACAACGCCGCCAGGAAGGCGGCCGCGGCGGCAACCGCCAGCGCCGCGGAGCGCCCACGAAGCTCGTGGTCTCCGAGGGATCGCTGACCGGCACCACCGTCGCCCTCCAAGGCCAGACGATCTCCCTGGGCCGTGCGCACGACTCCACGATCGTGCTGGACGACGACTACGCGTCCAGCAGGCATGCCAGGATCTACCCGGACCGTGACGGCCAGTGGATCGTCGAGGACCTCGGTTCCACCAACGGCACGTACCTGGACCGGACCCGACTGACGACCCCGACACCGATTCCGCTGGGAGCCCCGATCCGCATCGGCAAGACCGTCATCGAGCTGCGGAAGTAGTACGACAATGAGCGAGCGGAGCGAGCGAGCCGCGACGGTCCACTCGGCGGACCCGGGCGTGCTCCCGACCGGAGGGTGGGCAGTGTGGCCAGGCGAGACCGGCTGTACCCCGAGCCGACGGGTGAGGTGCGCATGAGTCTGTCACTGCGCTTCGCCGCCGGATCGCACAAGGGCATGATCCGCGAGGGCAACGAGGACTCCGGCTACGCCGGGCCCCGGCTGCTCGCCATCGCGGACGGCATGGGCGGCCAGGCCGCCGGTGAGGTCGCCTCCTCCGAGGTGATCTCCACGCTCGTCCAGCTCGACGACGACGTCCCCGGTTCGGACATCCTGACCTCGCTCGGCAGTGCCGTGCAGCGTGCCAACGAGCAGCTGCGGGTGATGGTCGAGGAGGACGCCCAGCTCGAAGGCATGGGGACGACGCTGACCGCGCTGCTGTGGACGGGCCAGCGGCTCGGCCTGGTGCACGTCGGCGACTCCCGCGCGTACCTGCTGCGGGACGGTGTGCTGACCCAGATCACGCAGGACCACACCTGGGTGCAGCGGCTGGTCGACGAGGGCCGGATCACCGAGGAGGAGGCCACCACCCATCCGCAGCGGTCGCTGCTGATGCGGGCGCTGGGCAGCGGTGATCATGTCGAGCCCGATCTGTCGATCCGCGAGGTGCGGGCCGGCGACCGCTATCTGATCTGCTCGGACGGGCTGTCCGGCGTCGTCAGCCACCAGACGCTGGAAGAGACGCTGGCCGGCTACCACGGGCCGCACGAGACGGTGCAGGAGCTGATCCAGCTCGCGCTGCGCGGCGGCGGCCCGGACAACATCACCTGCATCGTCGCCGACGTCCTGGACGTGGACGGCAACGACTCGATGGCCGCGCAGCTCAACGACACCCCGGTGATCGTCGGTGCCGTCGCGGAGAACCAGAACCAGCTCAACGACCCCAGCACGCTCCAGACACCGGCCGCCCGGGCCGCCGAGCTCGGACGTCCGGGCGGGCAGCCGGCTCCGCCCGGTGGTGCCTTCGGGCCGCCCGGCAGCGGCGACATGGAGGTCGGCGGTCCGCCGCAGGGCTCCTTCGGCGCGTTCATGGACGAGGACTTCGTCAAGCCCAAGCGCGGGCGGTGGCTCAAGCGGTCGCTGTTCGGCGTGCTGGCGCTGGCCGTGGTCGGCGGCGGGCTCTACGCGGGCTACCGCTGGACGCAGACCCAGTACTTCGTCGGCGCCAAGGACGACCACGTCGCGCTGTACCGCGGCATCAGCCAGGACCTCGCCTGGTTCAAGCTGAACGCCGTGGACGAGGACCACCCCGAGATCGAACTCAAGTACCTGCCGCTGTACCAGCGCAACCAGGTCAAGCAGACGATCGCGGTCGACAGCCGCATGCAGGGCGGCGACAAGGTCACCGAGCTGAGCAAGCAGGCCAACGCCTGCCGCAGCAAGGAGCAGCGGGAGGCCGCCGAGCGCGAAGCGGCGCGCAACAAGGGCAAGGGCCAGGCGGGCACGCCGGCCAAGCCCGGCACGAAGCCCGGTACGCCGACCACCAAGCCCGGTACCACGGACAAGTCGGTCACCGGTACGGCAGGGGCGCTGTCCGCGCCCGCCGGCGCGACTCCCACACCCACTCCCAGCCAGGCCCCCTCCGAGGAGCAGCAGAAGCTGGAAAAAAATTGCAGCACCCAGCAGTGAGGGCGTAGGGGGCCGTAGATCTCATGAGCAGTACCACCAACACCACCACCATCGGCACGATCGGAGCCCCGAGCCGCCGCAACACCGAGCTGGCGATGCTCGTCTTCGCCGTGCTCATCCCGGTGTTCGCCTACATCAACGTCGGGCTGGCCAAGGAAGAGGCCGTGCCCACCGGTGTGTTCGGCTACACCCTGGGCCTCGGCCTGCTGGCGGGCGTCGCCCACCTCGTCGTACGCAAGTGGGCGCCGTACGCGGACCCGCTGATGCTGCCGATCGCCACCCTGCTCAACGGTCTGGGCCTGGTGTTCATCTGGCGCCTGGACCAGGAGCCGCAGATCAGCACCCCGCAGCTGGGCGGCGCGATGGCGCCGGGGCAGCTGATGTGGTCGACGCTGGGTGTCGCGCTCTTCCTCGGCGTGCTGATCTTCCTCAAGGACCACCGCGTCCTGCAGCGCTACACCTACATCTCGATGGTGGTCGCGCTGGTGCTGCTGATCTCGCCGATCTTCTTCCCGGCCCGGTTCGGCGCGCGCATCTGGATCACCATCCCCGGTGTCGGTTCGCTGCAGCCGGGCGAGTTCGCCAAGATCATCATCGCGATCTTCTTCGCCGGCTACCTGATGGTGAAGCGGGACGCGCTGGCGCTGGCCAGCCGCCGCTTCATGGGTCTGTACCTCCCGCGCGGCCGTGACCTCGGCCCGATCCTGGTGATCTGGGCGCTCAGCCTGATGATCCTGGTCTTCGAGACCGACCTCGGTACCTCGCTGCTGTTCTTCGGCCTCTTCGTGATCATGCTGTACGTCGCCACCGAGCGGACCAGCTGGATCGTCTTCGGTCTGCTGCTCAGCGCGGGCGGTGCGGTCGCCGTGGCCACGTTCGAGTCCCACGTCCAGGTGCGTGTGCACAACTGGCTGAACCCGCTGGAGCTGCAGAACGGCGGTGTCACCGAGACCGCGCAGGCGATGTACTCCTTCGGCTCCGGCGGCATCCTCGGCTCGGGCCTGGGCCAGGGCTACTCCCGGCTCATCGGCGGTATCGCCCCCAAGAGCGACTACATCCTCTCCACGGTCGGCGAGGAGATCGGCCTGGCCGGTCTGATGGCGATCCTGCTGCTGTACGGCCTGCTGATCGAGCGCGGTATCCGTACGGCGCTGGCCGCCCGTGACCCGTTCGGCAAGCTGCTGTCGATCGGCCTGTCCGGCGCCTTCGCGCTGCAGGTCTTCGTCGTCGCCGGTGGTGTGACCGGTCTCATCCCGCTGACCGGTATGACGATGCCGTTCCTGGCCCAGGGTGGTTCCTCCGTCATCGCCAACTGGGCGCTGGTGGCCGTCCTGCTGCGCATCAGCGACACCGCGCGCCGGCCGGCACCGGCCCCCGCACCGTCCACCGACGCCGAGATGACCCAGGTGGTCCGCCCGTGAACAAGCCCCTGCGTCGGGTCGCGATCTTCTGCGGCCTGCTCGTCCTCGCCCTGCTGGTCCGTGTCAACTGGGTGCAGTTCGTCAAGGGCGACGAACTGAAGAACGACCCCCACAACCGCCGGGTCGCGATCGAGCGCTACAGCACGCCGCGCGGCAACATCATCGTCGACGGCAAGGCCGTCACCGGCTCGACGACCACCGACAGCGGTGACTTCAAGTACAAGCGCACGTACAAGAACGGCAAGATGTGGGCGCCGGTCACCGGCTACGCCTCGCAGGCGTTCGACGCCAACCAGCTGGAGAAGCTCAACGACGGCATCCTCACCGGCACCGACGACCGGCTCTTCTTCAGCCGCACGGTGGACATGTTCACCGGCAGCAAGCAGAAGGGCGGCAACGTGGTCACCACGCTGGACGCCAAGGCCCAGAAGGCCGCCTTCGACGGACTCGGTGACAGCAAGGGCGCGGTCGCCGCGCTCAACCCGGAGACCGGCGCGATCCTGGCGCTGGCCAGCACCCCGTCGTACGACCCGTCCACCTTCGCCGGGATGAGCGACAAGGACGCCGAGGCGTACAGCGCGCTGCAGAAGAAGAACAACCCCGACGAGCCGATGCTCAACCGGGCGCTGCGCCAGACCTACCCGCCGGGCTCCACGTTCAAGGTCGTCACGGCCTCGGCGGCGCTGGAGAACGGTCTCTACAACGACGTCGACGCCAAGACCAACTCGCCGCTGCCCTACACGCTGCCCGACACCCAGGGCATCGAGCTGAAGAACGAGGGCAACATCCCCTGCGAGAACGCATCGCTGCGGGTGGCGCTGCAGTACTCCTGCAACACGGTCTTCGGCAAGATCAGCGCCGATCTCGGCAACAAGAAGATGAAGGCCGAGGCGGAGAAGTTCGGCTTCAACAACGCCAAGATCGACACCCCGGTCCGGGCCGCGGAGAGCATCTTCCCCAAGGACAACCGGCCGCAGAACGCGATGGCGGGCATCGGCCAGGCCTCCAACCGGGCCACCCCTCTGCAGATGGCCATGGTCGCCTCGGCGGTCGCCAACGGCGGCAAGCTGATGAAGCCGTACATGGTCGAGTCGCTGGTCGCGCCGAACCTCAACGTGGTCCAGCAGCACACGCCGCAGGAGATGAGCCGGCCGCTGAGCCCGGAGAACGCGCAGAAGGTCCAGAGCATCATGGAGACCGTGGTCAAGGAGGGCACGGGAACCAACGCACAGATCTCGGGCGTCACCGTCGGCGGTAAGACCGGTACCGCGCAGCACGGCGAGAACAACAAGGACAACCCGTACGCCTGGTTCATCTCCTACGCGAAGACCGACAAGGGCACCCCCGTCGCGGTCGCCGTGGTCATTGAGGGATCCGACACCCTGCGCAGCGACATCGCGGGTGGAAAGCTCGCCGCTCCGATCGCCAAGCGCGTCATGGAGGCGGTACTCGAAGGCGAGAAGTGACCTGGGCCATGCCAATACCGGTCGCATATCAGGTTGCGGCTCCGGCCCGGTCCGGTAGGGCGTGCCGGGTACGGTAGCCCGGACAGCACACCGCCGGACCACACACACGGGTGCGGTCGGGACTGACGGAGAGGGCTGGAGAAGCTTATGGAAGAGCCGCGTCGCCTCGGCGGCCGGTACGAGCTGGGCTCGGTGCTCGGCCGCGGTGGCATGGCCGAGGTGTACCTCGCCCATGACACCCGCCTGGGCCGCACCGTGGCTGTGAAGACGCTGCGGGTGGACCTCGCCCGTGACCCGTCCTTCCAGGCCCGGTTCCGCCGTGAGGCCCAGTCGGCCGCCTCGCTGAACCATCCGTCGATCGT
Organism: Streptomyces sp. NPDC059649; assembly: GCF_042734445.1. NCBI lineage: Bacteria > Bacillati > Actinomycetota > Actinomycetes > Kitasatosporales > Streptomycetaceae > Streptomyces > Streptomyces sp. NPDC059649. The sequence continues at coordinate 326,747 of NZ_JBHWDV010000003.1, read as the reverse complement.
CGCGGTCTACGACACCGGCGAGGACTACGTCGACGGTGTCTCGATCCCGTACATCGTCATGGAGTACGTCGACGGATCGACGCTGCGTGAGCTGCTGCACTCCGGAAGAAAGCTGCTGCCCGAGCGCTCGCTGGAGATGACCATCGGGGTCCTCCAGGCGCTGGAGTACTCCCACCGGGCCGGGATCGTCCACCGCGACATCAAGCCGGCCAACGTCATGCTGACGCGCACCGGCCAGGTCAAGGTCATGGACTTCGGCATCGCCCGCGCGATGGGTGACGCCGGTATGACGATGACGCAGACCGCCGCGGTCATCGGCACCGCGCAGTACCTCTCGCCGGAGCAGGCCAAGGGCGAGCAGGTCGACGCCCGCTCCGACCTGTACTCCACCGGCTGTCTGCTGTACGAGCTGCTGACCGTGCGGCCGCCGTTCGTCGGTGACTCGCCGGTCGCGGTGGCGTACCAGCACGTCCGCGAGGAGCCGCAGAAGCCGAGCAACTTCGACCCCGAGATCACGCAGGAGATGGACGCGATCGTCCTGAAGGCGCTGGTCAAGGACCCGGACTACCGCTACCAGTCGGCGGACGAGATGCGCGCCGACATCGAGGCGGCGCTGGAGGGCCAGCCGGTCGCGGCAACCTCGGCGATGGGCGCGGTCGGCTACGACCAGGACCAGCCCACGACGATGCTGCGGGCGCAGGACCCGGCGGGCCAGACCACGATGCTCCCGCCGATGAACCCGGACGACGGCGGCTACGGCTACGACGAGCGGTCCGACCGGCGCCGCGGTGGCGGCCAGAAGAAGAGCAACGTCTCGACGATCCTGCTGGTCCTCGCGGCGGTGCTGGTCCTGGTCGGGGCGATCTTCATCGGCAAGGCGATGTTCAGCGGCGGCAAGCAGGACGGCAAGTTCGCCGCCCCGAACCTCGTCGGCAGGACGCTGAAGGAAGCCAAGCAGTCCGGGGTGAACAGCTCCTTCAAGGTCGAATCGGCCGGCCGCAAACCCTGCACCAACGTCAAGAAGAACCAGGTCACCTCCCAGCAGCCGGAGGCCGGCGCCCAGATCGCGAAGAACGACACGATCACGGTGACGATCTGCGCCGGCGCGGCCAAGGTGCCGGTCCCCGACGTCAAGAGCCTGTCGTTCGAGGAAGCCGAGAGGGAGCTCAACAACAAGGGCTTCACGAACGTCAAGCGGGTCGACGAGGAGTCCGACCGTTCGCCGGGCACCGTCATCCGCCAGGACCCTGAGGGGCAGAGCAAGGCGACCAAGGACACCGAGATCACCCTCACCGTCGCCAAGGAGGTCCAGAAGACCAGCGTCCCGGACGTCAAGGGCCAGGACGCGGCGGCGGCCGAGAAGCAGCTGACGGACCTGGGCTTCAAGGTCACCAAGACCGAGCAGGAGACCCCCGATCCCAACCAGGTCGGCAAGGTGTTGGACCAGAGCCCGCAGGGCGGTACCCCGGCCAAGAACGGCTCCACGGTCAACCTGACGGTCGGCAAGGCGGCCGCGCAGACGCCGGTGCCGGAGGTGCGGAGCCAGAAGCTGAAGGACGCGAAGAAGGCGCTGGCGCAGGCCGGCTTCACCAACGTCCAGGTCAACGGATCGCAGGACGACAACGCGCTGGTGATCAACCAGGACCCCGCGGGCAACACCCCGTCCGACCCGAAGTCGACCACCGTGACGCTGACCACCGTCGGTGGTGGCGGTGACAACGGCGGTAACAACGGCGGTAACAACGGTGGCGGCGGGATCTTCGGCGGACCGTTCGGCGGCTGACAGTCGGCACAGCCTCATGACGAAGCCCCGGCAGCCCTTGGAGGGCGGCCGGGGCTTCGTCGTTGCCGGGCGGGCGGCACGGGCCCGTGGCGGGCCCGGTGCGGCTAGCGCAGTTCCTTCGGCGGTGTGCGGTCCGCGTCGACCTTTTCCGTGCGCTCCAGCTCGCCCCAGACGATGTAGCGGTAGGTCGAGGTGTAGACGGGGGTGCAGGTCGTGAGGGTGATGTAGCGGCCGGGCTTGCGCTTGCCGGACTCCTTGGGGACCTTGTTGAGGACGTCGACGTTGTACTTCGAGGTCTCGGGCAGGACCGCGAAGACCTTGTAGACGAACCAGGTGTCCTTGGTCTCGAAGACGATCGGGTCGCCGTCCTTGAGCTTGTCGATGTTGTGGAACTTCGCGCCGTGGCCGTCGCGGTGCGCGGCGAGGGTGAAGTTGCCCTTCTTGTCCTGCGGCAGCCCCGACTTGACCGGCTTCGTGTAGTAGCCGGCCACCCCCTCGTTGAGGACCCCGGTGCTGGTGCCCTTCTTGACCAGCACCTCGCCGTTGTCCATCGCCGGGACGTGCAGGAAGCCGATGCCGTCCTTGGTGTCCAGCGCCCCGGGCCCCTTGGGGCCGCTGCTGGCCCAGTGCCGGCGCACCTGGTCGCTCTGCTGGTGCGCCTCGCGGTCGGCGAGGACGTTGGTCCACCACAGCGAGTACGCGACGAACAGGCCCAGGATCAGACCGGCGGTGATCAGCAGTTCACCGATGACGCTGACGACGGATGCGAGGATCCGGCGCACCCGGCGCGGTGGCGAGGGCGGCGGCGCGGACCGGTCGCTCTCTTCGTCGGTTCCGGTTGCAGTCACCGCGTAGCACCCCTCTTGTTTTTTAGCCGCCGAGCGCTTCCGGTTTGCCCTTGCTCCGCGGCCGCTCGTCGACCATCTTGCCCCAGACGATCAACCGAAAGGTACTGGTGAATTCCGGGGTGCAGGTCGTCAGGGTGATGTAGCGGCCGGGCTTGGTGAAGCCCGAGCCGGGCGGGACCGGCCCGATCACGCTGGTGTTGCTGGGCGACGTCTGCGGAAGCACGCTCTCCATCTCGTACGTGTAGTACGCGGCCTTCGTCTCGACGACGATCTTGTCGCCCTTGACGAGCCGGTTGATGTAGCGGAACGGCTCACCATGGGTGTTGCGGTGCGCCGCGACCGCGAAGTTGCCCTTCTTGTCCCAGGGCATCGCGGTCTTGATCCCGCTGCTCTTGTCGTAGTGGCCGATCATGCCGTGGTCCAGCACGGAGTGCTTATCGGTGCCCTCCGCTATCGGCGCCTTCATGTCGAGCTTGGGGATGTACATGATCCCGAAGCGCTCGCCGACGGCGAGGTTCTTCTTCTCGGCGCCGCCCTTGTCCCACTCGTGCTGGAGGTTGGTGGCGGCCCCGCCGGCTTCTTCCTCGGCCATCACGTTCGTCCACCACAGCTGGTAGGTGACGAACAGCAGCATCAGCACGCCGAGGGTGATGAACACCTCGCCCAGCGCACGGCTGGCGATCAGGCTGGGGCTGTCCTTCGCGGCGCGGGCGGCCCGGCGGGCCTCGACGCGGGAGAGGGGGGCCCGGGCCGGTTCGGAGGCCGAGGCAGCACCGGCAGGGGTGGCGGCAGCGCCACTGTGGCGGCCGCGCCGGCCACCTTTCCTGGCGGCCTCCTGAGCGGCCTTACGGCGGGCCGCGCGGCCGCCGGGCGCGGGCGTCTCCGCCGCACGGGAGGCCGAGGCCGTGGTTTCACGTGAAACACCGGCTCCTGTTTCACGTGAAACGGCGTCGGTTTCACGTGAAACGGCGTTCCGGTCGGGCGGCCCGGCCTTTTCCGCCTGGCGCAGTGCCATGGTCTCGTCGTCCCGCCGCGGTGTCGGGGCGGGCACCGGCGCGGCGGGAGTGGCGGGGGCGGCCGGGGCAGGCCCCACCGGGGGCGTCGCTGCGGCGTACGGGCCGGGTATCGGCTCGGGCGCGGCCGGGGCGGGGCCGCCGGAGCGGGTGCGGGGGCCGTACGCCTGGCCGTAGGCGGCGGGGTCCGGGCCGGAGGGCCGCTGTGCCCCGGGATCGGGCCGGGGCGGGGTCGGCGGCTGCGGCTCCTGGTGAGGGCGGAACCAGGGCGAGGACGGCCCCTCGTCGGCCGGTGGGGCCGCGTGGCGCCGCCGGCGGCCGGTGCCGGGCGGCGGCGCGTCCTGGCCCGGCAGGGGGTCGTTCAGCGGGTCGTTGAGCCGACCCACCGCCGCCTCGAACGCATCGGGCTGTCCGAGCGGGTCCGGGGTCCCGTACGGCTCCTGCGGCGCGGACGGCTGTTCCGGCTCGTACGGCTCGTAGGACCTCCCTTCACGCTCGGGGCGTAGGGCGGTCACGCGCCGGCCTTGCCGACCACCGGGGCGAGCCCCGTCGAGCGCTCCACTGCTCCTGCGTCGCCGCATTCGACGAGCCAGTTGGCCAGCATCCGGTGGCCCCACTCCGTCAGCACCGACTCGGGGTGGAACTGCACGCCCTCGACCGGGAGTTGACGGTGCCGCAGGCCCATGATGATGCCGTCATGGGTGCGGGCCGTGACCTCCAGCGCGTCCGGGACGGTGGCGGGTTCGGCGGCCAGCGAGTGGTAGCGGGTCGCGGTGAACGGCGAGGGCAGTCCGGCGAAGACGCCCTTGCCGCCGTGCTCGACGAGCGAGGTCTTGCCGTGCAGCAGCTCGGGCGCCCGGTCCACCACCCCGCCGTAGGCCACCGCCATCGACTGCATGCCCAGGCAGACCCCGAAGACCGGGACGCCGGTGTCCGCGCAGTGCCGGACCATGTCCACGCAGACGCCGGCCTGCTCGGGCGTCCCGGGGCCCGGCGAGAGCAGTACGCCGTCGAAGCCGTCCTGGGCGTGCCGGGGCGCGACCTCGTCGTTGCGCAGCACCTCACACTCGGCACCGAGCTGGTAGAGGTACTGGACGAGGTTGAAGACGAAGCTGTCGTAGTTGTCGACGACGAGAATCCGTGCGGTCATCAGAGGGCAGCCATCCCTTCGTCGACAGTGACGTCATTGAAGGGCAGCAGCGGCTCCGCCCACGGAAAGACGTACTGGAAGAGCACGAAGACGACCGCCAGTACGAGCACCATGGAAATCAGCGCCTTCACCCATGTGTTGCCCGGCAGATGCCGCCAGATCCAGCCGTACATGCTGTCGCTGTCCCCTTGCCGATGCCGATGACGATGTCGATTGCGACACCAGAGTAAGGGGCGAGGGCGGGGGCGGGTGGGTCAGCCGGTCAAAGCCGACGGCCTTCCCTGGGCGACGGGTTGGGTGGAGTCCAGGTGGGCCCAGGCGATCAGCCGGTGGCTGTGACCCCACTCCGGTTCGCAGGTGGTCAGCGTGAGGTAGCGGCCCGGGCCGTTGAAGCCGGACTTCCGCGGCACCGGGTCGATCACGCCGATGTCGCCCGGCAGCGTCGTGTAGGGGCGGTTGTCGATGCGGTAGGTGAACCAGGTCGTACCGTCCGTCAGGACCACGGCGTCCCCGGGCCGCAGCTCGGGGAACTCCTTGAACGGGTCGCCGTACGTGCGGCGGTGGCCGGCCACCGCGAAGTTGCCGAGGTCGCCGAGGCGCGCGGTGCGGGCGTAGTGGCCGAGGCCGCGCTGGAGGGTGCCGGTCGCGGTGCCTTCCAGGACGGGCTTGGCCCAGTCGGCGCCGAAGCGCGGGACGTACATCACGGCGAAGGAGTCGCCCGGCCGGTAGCGGCGGGGGCGTGGGGGCGGGGTGGGGCGCTCGCCGGACGGCGGGGTGGGGCGCTCGCCGGACGGCGGTGTGCCGTCGGGTGCGGCCGCGGCTCCCGCCGACCACTGGTCGTGGAGTTTGCCGATCTCGCCGTCCATGGCGCTGTCGGCCCGGACGCCGGTCCAGAAGAGCAGGTAGACCACGAAGAGGACGATCAGTGCGCCGGCGGTGAGGCAGATCTCGCTGAGCGTCCGTACGATCCATCGCGCCGCCGTCCGGCTCCGCAGCGTCATCCGGCCCGCCCCTCCCGCCGGCCCGCGGCGCGGGTTACGGCTTCCCAGGCTTTGCGTAGTGGAGATCCACTGTGCCGGAGTAGCCGGGCAGAGTCACCGCCTCGCGCTGGTCGACTTTCCAGCCCAGGCCGTAGGCGTTGACGTACTGCAGGTAGTTCTGGATGGCGGGGGAGGCGGTCAGCGCGTTGTTGAGCGCCTCACGGTCGCCGACCGCGGTGATCTTGTACGGCGGGGAGTAGACCCGGCCCTGGAGGATCAGGGTGTTGCCGACGCAGCGGACCGCGCTGGTGGAGATCAGCCGCTGGTCCATGACCTTGATGCCCTTGGCGCCGCCGTGCCACAGGGCGTTGACCACGGCCTGGAGGTCCTGCTGGTGGATGACCAGGTCGTTGGGCTGTGGCTCGGGGACGCCGGGGATCTTGGCGGTGGCGTTCGGCGGGGCGTCCATGAGCGTGACGGTCACGCCCTGGCCGGACACCGGCTTGGTGCCGGCGTTCTTCTCCAGCGCCCGGAGCTTGGCGTCCTCGGCCTTGGAGCTGCCGTTGTCGCGCCGGGCGAGGGCGTCGACCTCCTCGCGCAGCGTGGCATTGCGTTCGTCCTGGACGCCGTTCTTGTGGCTGCGTTCCTGGATGAGGTCGGAGAGCCGCAACATGGAGTCGTCGGAGCGCAGGTTGGTGCCCCGTGCGGTGTCGAAGCTCAGCCAGAACAGCAGCCCGGCGAGGGCGAAGACCACGAGCGTCAGCAGCCGGACGGGCCGCAGACGGGCACGGCGGGGAAGCCCGGAGGGGTCGGCGGGATTGCTCAACGTACCCTTACTCCTTACGACGCCGCGGAAGCACTACGCTAACGGACGCCCGGGAAAGGAATCCGAGTCCCCACCGCGTCCGCGCCCGGCGCACACCGCAGCGCATCGACAGGAGAGTTCCTCGTGCCGAAGTCACGGATCCGCAAGAAGGACGATTTCACGCCGCCGCCGGCGAAGACCACCAACCTGAAGATGAATTCCGGTCGGGGTTGGGTGGCGCCGCTGATGCTGGCGATGTTCCTGATCGGTCTGGTGTGGATTGTGCTGTTCTATGTGTCCGAGGGCGATCTGCCGATCGCGGCCATGGGCAACTGGAACATCGTCTGCGGCTTCGGCTTCATCGCGGTGGGCTTCGGCGTATCCACGCAGTGGAAGTAGCGCAAGCCTTGCCCAAGGCCATCCACACGGTTATCCACAGCCGGGGAAAACTTCAGAAGATCTGTGGATAACCCTCCGGCGGTTGACGCCGGTGTGATCGGCCGGGCCCTGGTGCCCGGCCGCTCGATCCCCGCGCCTTCCTGCGGAAACGCAGGTCAGAGCGGTCCGGAACGAGAGTTCCGCACAGCTCGCACAAGATCGGCCACGCACTGTGGACAACGTGCCGGGACGGCCCCTCAGCCCACCAGCTGGAGGGTCCGTACCCACACCACCGCGGCGATCGCCAGCACCGCCACCGCACACGTCGCCACATGCACCGCGTTCCGGCGGTCACGCGGTGCGTGCACCATCCCGAACGCCACCGCGGCGCCCACGACCAGCCCGCCGACGTGTGCCTGCCAGGCGATGTGCGGCCACAGGAACGTGAAGCCCAGGTTGAGGGCGAGCAGGATCAGTACCGGCTTCATGTCGTAGTTCAGCCGGCGCATCAGCACCGCGGTCGCGCCCAGCAGCCCGAAGATCGCGCCGGACGCACCCAGCGAGGGCTGGTTCTGGGCCGCGAGGAGGTACGACAGCGCGCTGCCGCCCAGGCCGGAGAGCAGGTACAGCGCGGTGAACCGCAGCCGGCCGAGCGCCGCCTCCAGCGGCGGGCCCAGCCACCACAGCGAGAGCATGTTGAACGCGATGTGCGCGACCTGCTGGTGCAGGAACATCGCGGTCAGCAGGCGGTACCACTCGCCCTCGGCGACCCCGACGAGCTGGTAGCGGGCCGGGTCGAAGGCCAGGCCCAGCAGGTCCAGCCGGTCGACCAGCCCGCCGCCGGCCGCCAGCGCGGCCAGGAACACCGCGACGTTCAGACCCAGCAGGATCTTGGTGACCAGCCGCGGGTCGGCCGCGACCGTGCCGCCCGCGATCGTGCGCGGGGCGGTCGCCCGCGGGGAATGGCCGGTGCCGCTGCCGCCGCGTACGCAGTCCGGGCACTGGAAGCCGACCGAGGCGCTGACCATGCACTCGGGGCAGATCGGGCGGTCGCACCGGGTGCAGCGGATGCCGCTGGGACGATCCGGATGGCGGTAGCAGCCGGGCAGGCCGTCGTGGCCCCGCGCGTCCTGCGGCTCCTGCGGGCTGCCTGGCACCTGGTCCATCGTCCCCTCGTCCTCTTCCAACGTCCGCCGGGCGGCAGCGAAACACGGAAATCGAAACACACCGCCCCTCCCGCCCGCCGCCCGACCACCACCCCTGAACGAGCTGCGCGCCCCGCCTTGTCTACGTCCAGGCGGGGCGCAATGGTTCCCGGGCCGCGCCGGGGCGTATCACGGGTCAGCGGGTCTCGATGACCACCGACTCGATCACCACGTCCTTGACCGGACGGTCGGTGCGCGGGTTGGTCTGGGTGGTGGCGATGGCGTCCACGACCTTCTTGCTCGCGTCGTTGCTGACCTCACCGAAGATGGTGTGCTTGCCGGTCAGCCAGGCGGTCGGGGAGACCGTGACGAAGAACTGGGAGCCGTTGGTGCCCGGGCCGGCGTTGGCCATGGCGAGCAGGTACGGCTTGTCGAAGGCCAGGTCGGGGTGGAACTCGTCGGCGAACTCGTAGCCCGGACCGCCGGTCCCGTTGCCCAGCGGGTCCCCGCCCTGGATCATGAAGCCGCTGATCACCCGGTGGAACACGGTGCCGTTGTACAGCGGAGCGGTGGTCTTCTCCCCGGTCTCCGGGTTGGTCCACTCCCGCTCACCCTTGGCGAGCTCGACGAAGTTCTTCACCGTCTTGGGTGCGTGGTTCGGCAGAAGCCGAATCTCGATGTCGCCCTGGTTCGTCTTCAGGGTGGCGTAGAGCTGCTCAGCCACGATCAACCTTCCATGAGTCTTTGCTGACGGGCCCCCGATCCTCGCACGAAGTGCCCCTTCCGGCGTCGGACCACCACCTCTTGCCGGACTTCGCACTGATTTCGGGCGCGGTCGGCGGCAAAGCGTGGCATCGTCGTCCACAGAGCACGGAAGTGTCCGGTATTGACCCGTATGCCTGCTTGCACATGCCGGATGACGCGGCAACGGGCATGATCTTGCAACGGGTGGACAGGCGACATAGCAGACAAGGGGAACCGAACCCCTGAGCCCCCGGACACGCCACCGAGGAGGAGGAACCCGTGACCCGCAAGGACAGCGTGCGCACCGCGACCCATACGGCCAAGGACAGCGTGCGGCACGCCGCGGAGGCGGTGGCTCCGTATGCCGGTACGGCCAAGGACGCCGCCGTGCACTATGCGCACGAGGCCCGTACGCGCATGGCCCCCAAGGTGGCCGAGGCCGCCCATCAGGCCCGTGTGCAGTACGACGCCCATCTGCACCCGCGTATCGAGCACGCCCGCGGCGCCCTGCCGCCGAAGGTGGACGCGGCGGCCAACCGGGCGGCGCGCCGGACCCGCAAGGCGGCCCGCCAGGCTGCCGAGTACACCGCACCCCGGCTGGAGCACGCCGTGAGCAGTGCCCGCGCAGCGGCCGATCCGGTACGCGAGGAAGCCGTGGCCCGCGGTACCGCCGCACTCGCCGCGCTGCGCGGCCAGGTGACCGCCAAGGAGATCGCCAAGCTCCAGAAGAAGCACAGCCGCCGCGCCCGGCGGGGCAAGACCGTCAAGCGCTTCGCCGTGCTGGGCGTCCTGGCCGCCGGTGCGGTCGTCGCCTGGAAGTGGTGGGACAAGCAGGCCAACCCGGACTGGCTGGTCGAGCCGCCGGCCCCCACCGAGGTCGGCGAACGCGGCCGGCTGAGCGCGGTCGACGGCAGCGAGGGTGCCGCGCTCGATCCCGAGGTCCAGGCCAAGCAGGAAGAGGCCGATGAGCGCGGCGGTGGCAGCACGGCCTGACGCCGGACCGCCCGCAGCGCACCGGGCCGCGTCCCCACCCCTTTCGCGGGGCGGCGGGCGCGGCCCGTTCCCTTGCCGGGCCGCGCCGGCCCCGCGCGCGACCGCGGTGATGGCCCGTCAGTCCGCAGGGCTGCAAAAAGCCCTTCTGACCAGCGGTGACGCCGACCGGAAGGGCTTGGGGAGTGGAGCCTAGGGGAGTCGAACCCCTGACATCTGCCATGCAAAGACAGCGCTCTACCAACTGAGCTAAGGCCCCTTCGCGCACCAGGGTACCCGGTGTCCGGGCGCTTTCCCGACCGGGTATCGCCGCACACCGTCGCTCTCCGTAGGATGCTTCGCGAGATTCGCGGCAGCGAAGCGATCGGGGAGACAGGGGAGACGGTATGGACGCAGCACAGCAGGAAGCCAGCGCGCGGGCCCGGGAGCTGCAGCGCAGTTGGTACGGGGAGCCTCTGGGCGCGCTGTTCCGCCGACTCATCGACGACCTCGGTCTCAACCAGGCCCGGCTCGCCGCTGTACTCGGGCTCTCGGCCCCGATGCTCTCCCAGCTGATGAGCGGGCAGCGGGCGAAGATAGGCAACCCGGCCGTCGTGCAGCGGGTCCAGGCGCTGCAGGAGCTGGCGGGCCTGGTGGCGGACGGCAGCGTCAGCGCCGCCGAGGCCACCGACCGCATGGAGGAGATCAAGAAGACGGCCGGCGGCTCGGTGCTCAACAACACCGCGCAGCAGACGTCGTCGACGGGGGCGACCACGGTCCGCCGGGTGGTCCGCGAGATCCAGTCGCTGCTGCGCTCCGTCTCCGACGCCGGGGACATCATCGATGCGGCGAACACCCTCGCCCCCACTCACCCCGAACTGGCAGAGTTCCTCCGGGTCTACGGTGCCGGTCGCACCGCGGACGCGGTCGCCCATTACGAGGCGCACCAGGGTTAGCCACAGGGGACTTCGCGGGTCCAGGAAGCGGACGGGGCGCAATGGGTGAGATCTTCGCCGGCCGGTACGAGCTGATCGACCCGATCGGGCGCGGCGGGGTGGGCGCGGTCTGGCGCGCCTGGGACCACCGGCGGCGGCGCTATGTTGCGGCGAAGGTGCTCCAGCAGAGCGACGCGCACACACTGCTGCGCTTCGTCCGCGAACAGGCCATGCGGATCGACCATCCGCATGTGCTGGCCCCGGCGAGCTGGGCGGCGGACGACGACAAGGTGCTGTTCACCATGGATTTGGTGAGCGGCGGCTCGCTGGCCCATCTGACCGGCGATTACGGTCCCCTGCCGGCACGGTTCGTGTGCACGCTGCTGGACCAGCTGCTGGCCGGGCTGACCGCGGTGCACGCGGAGGGCGTGGTGCACCGCGACATCAAGCCGGCGAACATCCTGCTGGAGGCCACCGGCACCGGCCGCCCGCATCTGCGGCTGTCGGACTTCGGTATAGCGATGCGCAAGGGCGAGCCGCGGCTCACCGAGGCCAACTACGTGGTGGGCACGCCCGGTTACTTCGCACCGGAGCAGCTGCTGGGCGCCGAACCGGACTTCCCCGGCGACCTGTTCGCGGTCGGGCTGGTCGCCCTCACCCTCCTCACCGGCGTCAAACCGGATACCGAGGCGCTGATCGGGCACTTCGTCGACGGCATCCCGGACGCGCCCGAGGGCGTGCCGGAGCCGCTGTGGCAGGTGCTGGCGTCCCTGGTGCACCCGAACCCGGACGCCCGGTTCAAGACGGCCACGGGTGCGCGCAAGGCGATCCTGTCGGTGGTCGAGCTGCTGCCGGAGTCCACGGTCGAGGACGAGATCGTCGAGGTCTTCGACCACATCGGCCCGCTGCCGGCCGGGTTCGGGCCGGACGGACCGCTGCTGACCGCCGGGTCGGAGGAGTCCGCGCCGGCCGACGGACCCCCCACGGCCGGTACCGGGACGACCGGGCACCGCCTGACCGACATCGGGACGTCCGGGCAGGGCCCCTTCACCGACACCGGGACGTCCGGGCGAGCTCCCCTCACCGGCACCGACAGCTTCCCGCTCGCCCCGCCGGAACCGCGCACCCCGCCGGAGCCGACCACCCCGCCGACGCCCGCTCCCCTGCCCCAGCCCCTCCCCGCGCCGCCCCCGCCGCCTCCGGTGCCGGCGTACGAACCGACCGCCGCGGTCCGCCCCGAGGCGGCCGCCACCCGTCCCTACACGGCGGGCCCCCACCTGGTCCCCGGGCAGCAGCCGGCCGGTATGCCGGTCGCCGCGCCGGCCGTGGCGCCGCCCGTCCCGCACCGCGCGCCGGGACCGTCCCCGAAGGTCGCGGTCCCGGTGCTGATCGTGGCGCTGCTGTGCATCGCGGTCGGCGTCTGGGCGCTGCTCTCGGCCTGAGGCCCGCGCCCCGCCCGTCCGGCCGCCGCGGCCTACCAGCCTCCCGGGGGCCTGAACTGCTGGCCCTGCGGCGTCCGTTGGGTGGGCGGACGAGCCGCCGCGGACCGCCGGGCCGCCAGCATCCACGCCCCGAGCCCGGTCAGCAGCACCACGCCCGTGCCGATCCCGGCGTACCCGACCGTCATCAGGGTGCGGTCCGGTGCCGCGTCCTCCTGGGCGTTGCGGCCGTTCCGCGCCGCCTCCCGGTCGTCGGGCGTGACGGAGAAGTCCTGGGCGGGGGAGGCGTATTCGGGGCCGGGCTCGGGCTTCTGGCGGACGTCTACCCGGAGCGTGAGGTCGGCGCCCTTGCGGAAGTACGGTGCGGTGCGGGGGTTCAGGCTCACTGCCAGGTAGTACCAGCCGGCGAAGCGCATCGCGCTGACCGCGTCGGTCGGGTTGAAGCGGTTGCCGTAGTCGACGGGCGCGGTGTACTTCTTCGCGGCGGCCCCGTTGTCGTACGCGACGAAGCTGTCGTTGCCGACCGCGCCGCGGGCCGGGTTGTAGACGCTCAGCCCGAGGGCGTTGGCGAGGAAGCGGGTCTTGCCGGTGGTGGAGTTGGGCAGCTCCGCGCTGAGGTTGAGCCGCTGCCCCCAGTCCACCGGGACGCGGTAGAAGCGGGTCTCGCCCGGCTCGATGTGGTCCTTCCACACACCGCTGGCGAGCGATCCCGCGTCGTTGAAGCCGGTGCCGCCCTTGGCCCGGCGCTTGGTGGCGTCGGTACGCGGGGCGGGCGTGGCGGTGGACCAGGTGCCCGGCACGGGACGGGCGGGGGTGCTGCCCTTCAGCGGGGGCTCCTGCACGTAATCCAGCTCGACCGGCCAGGCGTCGGGCCCGGAGGTCTCGGATCCCTCCCGGGTGAGGACGACGAAGTACGGCCCGGGCTTCTGGCACTGCGTGCGGTCGCTGCCGATGCGGCGGGTGGCGTAGTCGGCGATCGGATAGGCCATTCCGCCGCCGTGGAAGGACGGGGTGGCATCCGTGCCGCAGGGCTGGCCACTGCTGTCCTGGACGCTGATGGTGAACTGGTCCTTGTAGTCCTCGATCTTGGTGCCGGGCCGGGGCGCGGCGACCGCCGAGAAGTAGGCGTTGGTCGTGGCGTCGAGGGTGACCGCGTAGTACTTCTGCTGGCCGCGCCGGATGGTGTCGGTGTGCAGCCCGGGCTTGAGCGCGGGGGCATCCGCCCTGCTGGCGGTGCCGTTGACCGCCGTGGCGTCGTCCGCCATCCGGTAGCCGGGCAGGGTCTCGGCCGAGGCCACGCCCACCGTCCCGGGCAGTGCGGCCACCGCGGCCAGCGCCGCCAGCGCGGCGACCGCCCGTCCGTCATGTTTCACGTGAAACACGGTCCGCCTCGCCGTGCGTCCGGTCACCACGAGCCACCCCTCATCGCTTCCGAATTCCCGCCGTCGGCCGCCGCCTTCCGGCGGGCCCGTACGTAGGCCAGTGCCAGACCGGCCAGCATCAGGACCCCCACCGCACCGACGGCCACGGCCACCACGCGTGCTGTGGACCATCCTCCACCGTCCTGTGACGCACCGTCCGTCCGGGCCCCGGGAGTTCGCCCGGAGACAGCACCGGTGACCGTGGCCGCGCCGGCCTCGGGGCCGGACTTCTCCTTGCCCAGCACACCGACCCGCAGCACCACCCCGATACGCGGATTCTCGGCGATCTCGGCGGCCTTGGCGCCCAGCGTCACGGCGAGGTAGAAGTCGCCCTTCTGGTGCACGGGAATGACGTTGGGGTGGCCCTCGTAGCGGTTGGTCCAGGCGACCGGGACCGTGCCCATCGCGAGCGCGGCCGGCCGCCCGTCGTACGGCACCAAGGGATCGAACTCACCGGTTCCGCTGCCGACCGGGGTGCGGAACGGCGTGTAGACCTGGGTGCCGCCGAAGGACGTGGTGCCGCTGTGCCCCCTGACCGTCGGCTCGTTGGCGAACTCCACGTCGTAACGCAGCTGCTGGCCCCAGCCGACCGGCACCTTGTACCAAAGGGTCTGCGCCGGAAGGATCCTGTCCCGCCAGACGCCCGGGCGCAGGGTGCGCGCGTCGTTGAAGCCGGTGCCGCCGGTGACGTTCCGGGGCGCGGTGGTGGGTAGGGTCGCGTCCTTGCCACCCGCGCCGTACTCGGGCTCCGACTGTGCGGGGGTGACGCCCTTCGTCAGCCGTGGTTCCACGTGAAACGTCAGCTCCATCGGCCAGCGCGCGGCGTCCGAGCCTTCGGCAGCCTTGCGCTCGACGACCAGCCAGTACCGGCCCGCCTTGTCGCAGGTCCCGGTGCCGGTCTGCGAGGGGACCCGGCTGACACCGGACGTCAGCGGTGTGGCGCCCTCCGACTGCCCGAACATCGCGGTGCTGGACTCACAGGCGCTGTCGGTGCCGTACGCGATCCGGGTGCCCAGGGTGTCGAGCAGGCCGACGGTGGCCCCGGACTGCGGCACCACGGTCGCCGAGAAGTCGACCGTCGACGCGGCGTCCAGATCGACCGCGTAGTAGCGCTCCTCGTTGGGCCCGATGGAGTCCAGGTACTGGCCGGGGGCGACGTGCGGGGCACCGCTCTTCGTCGCCGTGCCGCGGACCTGCTTCCCCTTGAACCGGTAGCCCTCCGCGGAGAGTTGACCGGCGCGCTGGAGCTGGCGGGCGAGCGCCCGGGCGTCCGGGGCGTCGTAATAGCGGCCGTTGCCGGCCTTGGCGATGCATTCCAGCTGTGCGCGGGCCTTGCCGGCCACCTGGAAGCCGATGGCGTCGATGTGCAGATCGACGCCGGACGCGGCGAGTTGGGCGGCGACCTTGCACGGCGGCGGTGCCTGGCAGTTGTCCTCGCCGTCGGAGATCAGCAGGATCGTCCGCTTGCCGACCGAGCCGCCGGCCGGCCGGGGAAGGTCATCGGCCGCCTTGCGCAGCGACAGCCCGATGGGGGTGTCGCCCTTCGGCCGGACGCCCGCGACGGCCCGCTTCAGCCCCGCCCGGTCGAGCGCGCCGACCGGCTGGACGAGCCGGGTGTCGTCGCAACCCTTGGCCTTGTCGGCGCCGTAGACCCGCAGACCGGTCGGATAGCCGTCGGGCAGGGCGTCCACGACGGTGCCCACGGCCTTACGGGCGGCGGCGATCCTGGTGCTTCCGGCGCCGTCGCTCCCGCCCATCGAGCCGGAGGAGTCGAGCACCATCACCATGCCGCTGCCCGCGGCGGCCGGCGCCGCCTTCGCTGTCCCCGCCGCGGTGGCCTGAAACGGTGTGGCCACGGCGGCCAGGGCCAGCACCAGGCCGCCGAGCAACGCCACCGCCCCTCTGCGTGGTCGGTGTGCCATGCCTTGATTCCCCCTGAGTCCTGCTGGTCACATCACAGACAGAAACTTTGCTTATGCAAGCTAATGGTGTGCTATAGCAAACTCAAGAGGATCACCGTCACAGTCCCGCAACGACAATCAGCCACACCGGCCCCCTCCCCGGCCCACCACCGCACACCGCCCCGCCCGCCCCCGGACATACGAAACCCCGACTGCCACCGGGCAATCGGGGTTCGTACGAACTTGCTGTACGTAGGTGGGTCTCAGACACCCGAACCTGCGGGCACGGAGTCGGTCGCCTCCGTCCACAGATCCTGCTCGGCGCGATCCGCCTGGATCTGGCGGTACACGAGGAGCCCGCCGATGGCGGCCAGTGCGACCAGGAGAAGCTTCTTCACCGCGCGACCTCGTCTTTCGTTGACGTAGGGGACCTATGTCGGCCGATGATACACACCGGCCGATACCGATCGGTTACCTAGCTCGCAGTCGGCAACACCTCGTTCGTGGGCGCCCGCCGCGAGCCAACTTCCGCACCGGAACAACGAATCGGCCCGGCGGGGAGTTCCCCGGCCGGGCCGATGGTGCAGTGCGGCTACCAGGACTTGAACCTGGGGCCTCTTCCTTATCAGGGAAGCGCTCTAACCGTCTGAGCTATAGCCGCGCGTTCGCTGCACCGAAAGATTAGCGCACTTCAGAGGCGTTCCCAAAATCGGTTCCGGAAGCCTCCCGGACGCCCTCCCGGCCGGCCCTCATTCGTCCTCGGCGAGGGTCAGCTCCACGCCCCCGACGAACCCGGCGGAGAGGTTGTAGATGAAGGCACCGAGGGTGGCCAGCGCGGTCGCCAGCACCACGTCGATCACCGCGATGATCCCGGTGAACAGCAGCACCCGCGGCAGCGACAGGAACGACTGCAGATCGAAGCCGCCGCCGTCACCGGAGCCGGTGGCCTCACTGATCGTCCCGCCGACCGTGGAGAAGACGCCCATCGCGTTCATGACCATCCACAGCACCGAGACGGCCACGACCGTGCAGATGCCCAGCGCGATGGAGAGCAGGAAGCTGACCTTCATCACCGACCAGGGATCGGCGCGCGCGACCCGCAGCCGGGCCTTGCGCGTCCGCGGGGCCGTGGCGGCGCCCGTACGGGGCTTGCGGACCGCCTGGGCGCCACCGCCCGCCCCACCGGCGGTGGCATACGCCTGGGGCGGCTGGTACGGCGCCTGTGGGCCCTCTGCGGCCCGCGCGGCCGGATCCTGCGGCCCGGGCTGCGGTTGTGGCTGTGGCTGGCGGGTGTCGCTCACGGGTCCCCTTTGGTGTGCGCCCTCGTGTCGGGGGCCGTCGGCAGAAACGGCGGAGCCACGGGCGCTGTCCTCCTGCGCGGGTCCCGACGGGGAGTCCTTCCTGACTCCCGGTCCACCCGCCGCAGCGCCCGTGGCTCCACTCATGACCTACTCCTCGTGCTACTCCGCCGCGGGCTCGGTCTCCTCTGCCGCCTCGGTCCCGGGCTCTTCCCCGTCGACCTCTTCGGCTTCCCGGCCGGCCTCGGCGTTCCGTGCGATACCCACGACGGCATCGCGCTTGCCCAGGTTGATCAGTTGGACGCCCATGGTGTCACGGCCGGTCTCCCGGACTTCGTTGACCCGCGTGCGGATCACGCCACCGCTGAGCGTGATGGCCAGGATCTCATCGGTCTCCTCGACGACCAGCGCGCCGACCAGCGAACCCCGGTCCTCGACGATCTTGGCGGCCTTGATGCCCAGACCGCCGCGGCCCTGGACGCGGTACTCGTCGACCGCGGTGCGCTTGGCGTAGCCGCCGTCCGTGGCCGTGAAGACGTAGGTGTTCGCGCGGACCACGTTCATCGAGAGCAGCTCGTCGCCCTCGCGGAAGCTCATGCCCTTCACACCGGAGGTCGCCCGGCCCATCGGCCGCAGCGCGTCGTCGGACGCGGTGAAGCGGATCGACTGGGCCTTCTTGCTGATCAGCAGCAGGTCGTCGGTCTCCGAGACCAGCTCGGCGCCGATCAGCTCGTCGTCCGAGCCGTCCGCCTGCTCGCGCAGGTTGATCGCGATGACACCACCGGACCGCGGCGAGTCGTAGTCCTTGAGCGGCGTCTTCTTCACCAGGCCGGCCTTCGTGGCGAGCACCAGATACGGCGTGGCCTCGTAGTCGCGGATCGCCAGGATCTGCGCGATCTGCTCGTCCGGCTGGAAGGCCAGCAGGTTGGCCACGTGCTGGCCGCGGGCGTCGCGCCCGGCGTCCGGCAGCTCGTAGGCCTTGGCGCGGTAGACCCGGCCCTTGTTGGTGAAGAACAGCAGCCAGTGGTGCGTGGTGGAGACGAAGAAGTGGTCGACGATGTCGTCTTCCTTGAGCTTCGTGCCCCGGACGCCCTTGCCGCCGCGCTTCTGCGAGCGGTAGTCGTCCGTCTTGGTGCGCTTCACATAGCCGCCACGGGTGATCGTGACGACGATGTCCTCCTCGGCGATCAGGTCCTCGATGGACATGTCGCCCTCGAAGGGCACCAGCTTGGAGCGCCGGTCGTCGCCGTACTTCTCGACGATGGCGGCGAGTTCCTCGCTGATGATCTGGCGCTGCCGCTCGGGGGAGGCCAGGATCTGGTTGTACTCGCTGATCTTGCGCTGCAGCTCGTCGTGCTCGGCGGTGATCTTCTGGCGCTCCAGGGCGGCCAGCCGGCGCAGCTGCATCTCCAGGATCGCGTTGGCCTGGATCTCGTCGATCTCCAGCAGGCCCATCAGGCCCTCGCGCGCGACGTCGACCGTGTCACTGCGCCGGATCAGCGCGATGACCTCGTCGATGGCGTCCAGGGCCTTGAGCAGACCGCGCAGGATGTGCGCCCGCTCCTCGGCCTTGCGCAGCCGGAACTTCGTCCGGCGGACGATGACCTCGACCTGGTGCGTGACCCAGTTGCGGATGAACGCGTCCAGGGAGAGCGTGCGCGGCACGCCGTCCACCAGGGCGAGCATGTTCGCACCGAAGTTGGTCTGCAGATCGGTGTGCTTGTAGAGGTTGTTGAGGACGACCTTGGCCACCGCGTCCCGCTTGAGGACGATCACCAGGCGCTGGCCGGTGCGCGAGGAGGTCTCGTCGCGGACGTCCGCGATGCCGCCGATCTTGCCGTCCTTCACCAGGTCGGCGATCTTCTGGGCGAGGTTGTCCGGGTTGACCTGGTAGGGCAGCTCGGTGACCACCAGGCACTGGCGGTTCTGGATCTCCTCGACCTCGACGACCGCGCGCATGGTGATCGAGCCGCGGCCGGTGCGGTAGGCCTCCTCGATGCCCTTGCGGCCCACCACCAGCGCGCCGGTGGGGAAGTCCGGGCCCTTGACCCGCTCGATCAGCGCGTCCAGCAGCTCCTCGTGGGAGGCCTCGGGGTGCTCCAGAGCCCACTGGGCACCGGCGGCGACCTCGCGGAGGTTGTGCGGCGGGATGTTCGTGGCCATACCGACCGCGATACCGGCCGAGCCGTTGATCAGCAGGTTGGGGAAGCGGGACGGCAGGACCGTCGGCTCCTGGTTGCGGCCGTCGTAGTTGTCCTGGAAGTCGACGGTCTCCTCGTCGATGTCCCGGAGCATCTCCATCGACAGCGGCGCCATCTTGCACTCGGTGTACCGCATGGCCGCGGCCGGGTCGTTACCCGGCGAGCCGAAGTTGCCGTTGGAGTCGACCAGCGGCATCCGCATCGACCACGGCTGCGCCAGACGCACCAGCGCGTCGTAGATCGACGTGTCGCCGTGCGGGTGGTACGTACCCATGACGTCGCCGACGACGCGGGCGCACTTGTAGAAGCCCTTCTCGGGGCGGTACCCGCCGTCGTACATCGCGTACAGGACGCGGCGGTGGACGGGCTTGAGGCCGTCCCGGACGTCCGGCAGCGCACGCGAGACGATGACGGACATCGCGTAGTCGAGGTAGGAGCGCTGCATCTCCGTCTCGAGCCCGACGGGCTCGACGCGCATCCCGACGCCTTCGATGGCGGCGGGCGCGCCCTCGGCGGTCACGCCGTCCGGGGTCACAGGGGGATTCTCGTCGGCCATGGTGGTTCAAAGTCCTTTCGAGCTGCGGCTGTTGGAAGGGCCGACAGGGCTCAGATGTCGAGGAAGCGGACGTCCTTGGCGTTGCGCTGGATGAACGAGCGGCGTGCCTCGACGTCCTCGCCCATCAGCACCGAGAACAGGTCGTCGGCGCGGGCCGCGTCGTCCAGCGACACCTGGCCGAGCACACGGTGGTCGATGTCCATGGTCGTCACCCGCAGCTCCTCGGCGTTCATCTCGCCGAGACCCTTGAACCGCTGGATCGAGTCCTCACGGATCCGCTTGCCGTTCTGCTTGCCGAGCTCGACCAGTGCGTCCCGCTCCGAGTCGGAGTAGGCGTACTCGAAGTCGTCCCGGCCCCACTTGATCTTGTACAGCGGCGGGCGGGAGAGGTAGACGTGACCGGCCTCGACCAGCGGGCGCATGAAGCGGAACAGGAAGGTCAGCAGCAGGGTGTTGATGTGCTGGCCGTCGACGTCGGCGTCCGCCATCAAGATGATCTTGTGGTAGCGGAGCTTGCTGATGTCGAAGTCCTCGTGCACGCCCGTGCCGAAGGCCGAGATCAGCGCCTGGACCTCGTTGTTCTGCAGGATCTTGTCGACCCTGGCCTTCTCGACGTTGAGGATCTTGCCGCGGATCGGCAGGATCGCCTGGTACTCCGGGTTCCGGCCGGACTTGGCCGAGCCGCCGGCGGAGTCACCCTCGACGATGAAGATCTCGCACTTGGTCGGGTCGTTGGACTGGCAGTCGCTCAGCTTGCCGGGCAGCGACGCGGTCTCCAACAGGCCCTTGCGGCGGGTCAGATCGCGCGCCTTACGGGCGGCCACGCGGGCGGTCGCCGCCTGGATGCCCTTGCGGACGATGTCCGCGGCCTCGTTGGGGTTGCGGTCCAGCCAGTCGTTGAGGTGCTCGTGGACCACCTTCTGGACGAAGGTCTTGACCTCGGTGTTGCCCAGCTTGGTCTTGGTCTGGCCCTCGAACTGCGGCTCGGAGAGCTTGACCGAGATGATCGCCGTCAGACCCTCGCGGATGTCCTCGCCCGTGAGGTTGTCGTCCTTCTCGCGGAGCAGCTTCTTCTCGCGCGCGTAGCGGTTGATCAGACCCGTCAGCGCGGCGCGGAAGCCCTCCTCGTGGGTACCGCCCTCGTGGGTGTGGATGATGTTCGCGAAGCTGTAAACACCCTCGCTGTACTGGGTGTTCCACTGCATCGCGAGGTCGAGGGAGAGCATCCGCTCCTTGTCCTCGGCCTCCAGCGAGATGACCGTCGGGTGGACCAGCTCGCCCTTGCGGGAGTTGAGGTACTTCACGAAGTCGACGATGCCGCCCTCGTAGTGGTACCGCACCGAGAGCGGCTGGCCGTCCTCGTCCACGTGGTCCGGGCGCTCGTCCTTGAGCGAGATGGTCAGCCCCTTGTTGAGGAACGCCATCTCCTGGAAGCGCCGGGACAGCGTCTCGAAGCTGTAGGTGGTGGTCTCGAAGATCTCGCCGTCGGCCCAGAACGTGACCGAGGTGCCGTGCTTGTCGGTCGCCTCGTGCTGGGCCAGCGGGGCGGTGGGCACGCCCTGCTTGTACTCCTGGGTCCAGCGGTAGCCGTCCGTGTGGATCTCGACCGCGACGCGGGTCGACAGGGCGTTCACCACGGACACACCCACGCCGTGCAGACCACCGGAGACCGCGTAGCCGCCGCCGCCGAACTTCCCGCCGGCGTGCAGCACGGTCAGCACGACCTCGACGGCCGGCTTGTTCTCGGACGGCACGATGCCGACGGGGATACCGCGGCCGTTGTCGACGACGCGGACACCGCCGTCGGCCAGGATCGTCACGTCGATGGTGTCGGCGTAGCCGGCCAGCGCCTCGTCGACGGAGTTGTCGACGACCTCCTGCACGAGGTGGTGCAGACCGCGCTCGCCCGTCGATCCGATGTACATGCCAGGGCGCTTACGGACCGCGTCCAGGCCCTCGAGGACGGTGATCGCGCTGGCGTCGTACGACTTCTCCTCCGAGGAGTCGCCCATGGCGCCGGCCGGAACCCCCTCCTCTTCGGTAGAAGCCGTGTTGTTCTCGTTGAGGTCGCCGGAGTCGGCCACGAAGCGCCCTTTCTGGCACAGCACAAGCCCCTTCCGCGCCTGTGCGGGTCACCCCGGGAAATACAGGCGGGAGCGGCTGCGTCGTTCGACATGTTCCGCGAGTGGGCGGGATTGCTACCAGTGTACCGGTGGCGCTGACACTCATGGGGGTTTGCAGGTACCTGAGTCGTCATGTGCCGCCCTGAACCGCCGTCCGCCGACTCCCCATATCCGAGACGGGGCCCCAGGACGCTCAAACGGGCACTCAGCGCTTCCGGCTGTCAACCGGCGGCTACCGTGAGCGGAGTCTCATCCACCCCAGTGGTTCACCGGTGTCCTGCGGCCTATCCGTAGGTGTCGCCGGGGCCCTTGCTGCCGGGCGCGCGCAGCGCTCCGTACCGGCGGGCGGGGCCGCCCGGACCCAGCACCTTGATCATCTTGACCGTGCCGTGGCCCAGGTCCTCATTGAGCCGGGCCACCAGCTGCGGGGCCAGCAACCGCAGCTGGGTCGCCCACGCCGTGGAGTCGCACTGCACGGTCAGCACCCGGGCGTCCTCGTCGTAGCGCTGCGGCTCGCAGTGCTGTGCCACCTCGGGGCCGACCAGCTGCGGCCAGCGGCCCATCACCCCGCCGACCGCGGCCGGGGTCTCCCAGCCGCGCTCCGTGATCAGCCGGTTGATCGCCGCACCGAGCGGCAGCGGATCGCGGCCGTCCGCCCGCGCGCCGGAGCGCAGGCCGCCGCGCCGGGCCTGCTTCTTCTGCTGCGCGGCCGCGCCCCGCGCACGCGCCGCCTCCTTGGCGGCCACCAGCGCCTGCCGGGCCAGGTCCACCCCGGACAGCTCCGGGGGCTTGGGCCGGTCGGACTGCTGCTCGCTCACGGGGTCACCTTCTCGACGGTGCCCTCGGCGACCGCGTAGCGCGCCCCGGTCAGCACGCCGGGCACGTCGTCGTCGACCGCCGCCGTCACCAGCACCTGCTCGCCCGGGGCCACCAGCTCCGCCAGCCGCTCCCGGCGCCGTGCGTCCAGCTCGGCGAAGACGTCGTCCAGGACCAGCACCGGTTCATTGCCCTCGGCGCGCAGCAGGTCGTACGAGGCCAGCCGCAGCGCCAGCGCGTACGACCAGGACTCGCCGTGGCTGGCGTAGCCCTTGGCCGGCAGCTGGCCGAGCTTCAGCACCAGGTCGTCGCGGTGCGGGCCGACCAGCGTCACCCCGCGCTCGATCTCCTGCTTGCGGGCCTCGCCGAGCGCGGCCAGCAGCACGCCGTACAGCTCCTCGCGGGACATCGCACCGGCCGTCGCCTCGCCCGACGAGGGGCGGTACTCCAGCGCCAACGGGCCGCCGCCCGGGGCCAGTTGCTCGTACGCCTTGTCCGCGAGCGGCTGCAGCGCGGCGATCAGGTCGAGGCGCTGTGCCAGCAGTTCGGCGCCGGCCCGGGCCAGATGCTGGTCCCACACGTCCAGCGTCGAGAGGTCCATCTGCCGCCCGCCGTGCCGCCGCGCCAAGGCGGCGGTCTTCAGCAGGGTGTTGCGCTGCTTGAGGACGCGGTCGTAGTCGGCGCGTACCCCGGCCATCCGGGGGGAGCGCGCGGTGATCAGCTCGTCCAGGAACCGCCGGCGCTCGCCGGGGTCGCCCTTGACCAGGGCCAGGTCCTCCGGCGCGAACAGCACCGTCCGTACGATGCCCAGCACATCGCGAGGTCTGACCTGCGAGGATCTGTTGATACGGGCGCGATTGGCCTTGCCGGGATTCAGCTCCAGCTCGATCAGCTGCTGTCGCTCGCCCTGGGTCACGGCGGCCCGGATGATCGCCCGCTCGGCGCCCATCCGCACCAGCGGCGCGTCCGAGGAGACCCGGTGGCTGCCGAGCGTGGCCAGATAGCCGACCGCCTCGACGAGATTGGTCTTGCCCTGCCCGTTGGGGCCCACGAACGCCGTGACGCCCGGATCGAGCGGGACCTCGACCCGGGCGTACGAGCGGAAGTCGGCGAGCGACAGATGCGTCACGTGCATGGCGGTGCGCCGACCTCCCCCGGCTGCGTGGTGGTGCGAGTACTGCTGGTGGTTACTTCTTGCTCTCGACCGCGTGGCCGCCGAACTGGTTGCGCAGCGCGGCGATCATCTTCATCTGCGGGGAGTCGTCCTGGCGGGACGCGAAGCGGGCGAAGAGCGAGGCCGTGATCGCGGGCAGCGGTACGGCGTTGTCGATGGCGGCTTCCACAGTCCACCGGCCCTCGCCGGAGTCCTGTGCATAACCACGCAGCTTGTCCAGGTGCTCGTCGTCGTCGAGGGCGTTGACGGCCAGGTCGAGCAGCCAGGAGCGGATGACCGTGCCCTCCTGCCAGGAGCGGAAGACCTCGCGCACGTCCGTGACGGAGTCGACCTTCTCCAGCAGCTCCCAGCCCTCGGCGAAGGCCTGCATCATCGCGTACTCGATGCCGTTGTGGACCATCTTCGCGAAGTGGCCGGCGCCGACCTTGCCGGCGTGCACCGCGCCGAACTCGCCCTCCGGCTTGAGGGCGTCGAAGATCGGCTGCACCTTGGCGACGTCGTCCTTGTCGCCGCCGTACATCAGCGCGTAGCCGTTCTCCAGGCCCCAGACGCCGCCGGAGACGCCGCAGTCGACGAAGCCGATGCCCTTGGCCTTGAGCTCCTCGGCGTGCTTCTCGTCGTCGGTCCAGCGGGAGTTGCCGCCGTCCACGACGATGTCGCCCGGCGAGAGCAGCTCGGCCAGCTCGTCGATCGTGGACTGGGTGGCGGCGCCGGCCGGCACCATGACCCAGACCACCCGCGGACCCTTCAGCTTGTCCACAAGCTCCTGGAGGCTGTTCACATCCGCCAGGTCCGGGTTGCGATCGTATCCGACGACGGTGTGGCCGGCGCGGCGGATGCGCTCGCGCATGTTGCCGCCCATCTTGCCGAGACCGACGAGACCGAGCTCCATCAGAGACCCTCTTTGCACGTAGTCGTTGCTGTTCGTACCCGAGTCCGAGCCTACGCCCGCAGGTCCGCGCACACCTGTGGGCTCAGCCGCTCATCAGGGCCCTTCAGCCGGTCGCCGCAAGGGCCCGCCGCGGGCGCACTTCCGCCCGTCAGCCCGAGGGCCGCACCGGCATACTGCGCCCGTGCGAGAGCCGCCCCTCGCGCTCCCAGCGTCAGCCCGACAGCCGGACCGGCATGATCAGGTACTTGTAGGCCTCGTCCGCCTCGGCGTCCTTGGCGGGGCGGCCGCTCAGCAGCGCCGGCTTCGTGGACGTCGTGAACGACAGCTGCGCCACGGGGGAGTCGATCGCCGACAGGCCCTCCAGCAGGAAGCCCGGGTTGAACGCGATCGAGATGTCGTCGCCGTCCAGATCGGCGTCGACCCTCTCCACAGCCTGTGCATCGTCGCTGGAGCCGGCCTCCAGGATCAGCACGCCCTGCTCGAAGCTCAGCCGGACCGGGGTGTTGCGCTCGGCGACCAGCGCCACGCGCTTCACGGCCTCGACGAACGGAGCGGTCTCGATCACCGCGACCGAATTGAACTCGGTCGGGAAGAGCGTGCGGTACTTCGGGAGGTCGCCCTCCAGCAGACGGGTCGTCGTCCGCCGCCCGGCACCCTCGAAACCGATCAGGCCCTCGCCCTGGCCGGAGCCGGACAGCGCGAGCGTGACCGTGTCGCCGCTGCTCAGGGACTTGGCGGTGTCCAGCAGCGTCTTGGCCGGGACCAGCGCGACCGCGGAGGCGTCCGGGCTCTCCGGCTTCCACAGGAACTCGCGGACCGCGAAGCGGTAGCGGTCGGTGGAGGCCAGGGTGACGGTGTCGCCCTCGATCTCGATGCGGACGCCGGTGAGCACCGGGAGGGTGTCGTCACGGCCGGCCGCGATGGCCACCTGGGCGGCGGCCGCGGCGAAGACCTCGGCGGGGACCGTGCCGGTGGCGGTGGGCATGGCCGGCAGGGACGGGTACTCCTCCACAGGGAGGGTGTGGAGGGTGAACCGCGAGGAGCCGCAGACCACGGTCACCCGTACACCGTCGGTGGAAATCTCCACCGGGCGGTTGGGGAGGGCGCGGCAGATGTCGGCGAGCAGCCGGCCGGAGACGAGGACGGTGCCCTCCTCCTCGACCTCGGCGTCCACCGAGACGCGCGCGGAGACCTCGTAGTCGAAGCCGGACAGGCTCAGTGCGCCGTCCTCGGCCTTCAGCAGCAGGCCCGCGAGGACGGGCACCGGCGGACGGGCCGGGAGGCTCTTGGCCGCCCAGGCCACTGCCTCCGCGAGTACATCGCGCTCCACCCGGATCTTCACCGGAAACCGCCTCCTGCTGTTGCTGGCTTACGCCCTGCTGGCCTTCGTCGTCGGCTCAGTCGCCGGAGACCAGTCTGACGCACGCCACCGACAGTCGGTGCGGCTCGGGGTCAAGTCGACTCGGGCGACGTCGGACGCCGGGCCGCCGAGTTGTGCACAGGCCCCGTTTCCGAACGAGTTCCCCGGTAGATATCCGTGGTCGTAGTAGTAGGGCCTGTGGAAACCGTGGACAACTGCGTCTGGGCAGGTCAACGCCGGTTTTTTGTCCACCGGGGCTGTGGGCGGGGGCCGTGGATAAGCGGCCCGTGCTGTGGACCGCGGAAAGTTCTGCACACCCGATGCACAGGGCGCGGGTAGTTCTCCCCAGTGCCATCCCCAGCTTTACCCACGTTCCCCACAGCCCAACCCATCACCTTGATGTGACGGCTTTCACTCGGCCCGGTGAGGCGGGGTGTTGTGTTGCCGAACAGTGGACAGGGGTGTGGAGAAGCTGGGGATTGCTGGGGACAACGGCGGCTCACCTGTGGGCGGGCGGTGGACAAGAGATCCACCGGCCTGTGGACGGAATCTCTGTCCACAGCCTGTGGAGAGCGCTTGGCCACAAATCCACACCCGGCTGACCTCCTCCGATCTTCCCTCGGAGGCCCCGGCTGTGGATCCCACAGGGATAACTTTCCTCTCCCCAGGGTGTGGACGGAAGATTCTTGCCCAATCTGTGGAGAGAGGCCGTGACCAGCCACGGAATCGAACACCGCCAGCGGCGCTCCACAGCTTCGGGACGGCGGCACAGCGTCCCGTACGAGCTCGCCGGGCGGCCCCGGCACGGCGAAGGGCGCCCGGGAACGGGTCCCGGGCGCCCTGGGCGCGGTCGGTGCCGAGGCGGTGCGGCGGCACGTCGGCCGTCGCTCTCCGCCGTCCTTGAGCGGTCTCAGCCGTTCTTGATGCGGTTGGTCAGCTCGGTGACCTGGTTGTAGATCGACCGCCGCTCGGCCATCAACGCACGGATCTTTCGGTCGGCGTGCATCACGGTCGTGTGGTCCCGGCCGCCGAACTGCGCACCGATCTTCGGCAGCGACAGGTCCGTGAGCTCGCGGCACAGGTACATGGCGATCTGCCGGGCGGTGACCAGCACCCGGCTGCGGGACGAGCCGCAGAGGTCGTCGATGGTCAGGCCGAAGTAGTCGGCCGTCGAGGCCATGATCGCGGTGGCGGTGATCTCCGGAGCGGCGTCCTCACCGCCGGGGATCAGATCCTTCAGCACGATCTCGGTGAGCCCCAGGTCCACCGGCTGCCGGTTGAGCGAGGCGAACGCGGTGACCCGGATCAGGGCGCCCTCCAGCTCGCGGATGTTGCGCGAGATCCGGGACGCGATGAACTCCAGCACCTCCGGCGGGGCGTTCAGCTGCTCCTGCACCGCCTTCTTGCGGAGGATCGCGATCCGCGTCTCCAGCTCGGGCGGCTGGACGTCGGTGATCAGGCCCCACTCGAAGCGGTTGCGCAGCCGGTCCTCCAGGGTGACCAGCTGCTTGGGCGGCCGGTCACTGGAGAGCACGATCTGCTTGTTGGCGTTGTGCAGCGTGTTGAAGGTGTGGAAGAACTCCTCCTGCGTCGACTCCTTGCTCGCCAGGAACTGGATGTCGTCGACCAACAGGATGTCCATATCGCGGTAGCGCTTGCGGAACGCGTCCGCCTTGCCGTCGCGGATGGAGTTGATGAACTCGTTGGTGAACTCCTCCGAGCTCACGTACCGCACACGGGTGCCGGGGTAGAGGCTGCGCGCGTAGTGCCCGATGGCGTGCAGCAGGTGGGTCTTGCCGAGCCCCGACTCCCCGTAGATGAACAGCGGGTTGTACGCCTTGGCCGGGGCCTCGGCGACGGCGACCGCGGCGGCGTGCGCGAAGCGGTTGGAGGCACCGATGACGAAGGTGTCGAAGAGGTACTTGGGGTTCAGCCGGGCGGTCGGCTCACCCGGGCCGGTGGCCGGCGCGGGCTGCGCGGCGAGCGGGCCCGGGGCGCCGCTGGGCGCCGGAAGCGCGGCACCGGGGCCGGAGCGGCCGTTGGGGCCACCGGGCTGGTGCTCGGGCAGATCGCGGCGCTGCGCGTCGTACGGGGAGCGCGCGCCGTCGGAGTGCTGCGGGGGGCGGCCGCGGTCCTGGCCGCGGTAGTCGGGCTGCGCCTGCTGGTGCTGCGGTACGTGGGGCGCCGACGGGTACGGCTCGCGCCACTGCTCCGCGGACGTCTCGCGCTCGGGGAAGCCGCCGAGGTGCTGCTGCTGCCAGCCGTAGTCGTCGCGCGGGCCGGGGCCGCCGGGGGCCACGTGCGGCCAGGCGCCGGGTTCGTGCCGCGGTTGCTGGTAGTCCGGGTAGGCGGGGCGGACGCCGGGCAGGTCGTCGCCCTGGTGCCCGTATCCCTGCCGGGCGTCGTGCCGGGGCTCGTAGTCGTACGCCTCGTGCTGCTGCGGCGCCGGATGCTGCTGGTGATGCGGCTGCTGCTGCTGGGACGACTGGTGCTGGTGCGACTGGTGCTGCGCGGGTGCGGACGGCGCCGGCGGCTCGTCCGAGGAGTCGTCGACGGTGATCGCGATCCGGATCGGGCGGCCGCACTCATGACTGAGGGCCTCCCCGATCAGCGGGGCCAGCCGGCCTTCGAGCACGCCCTTGGCGAATTCATTGGGCACGGCGAGCAGCGCGGTGTCGGCCACCAGCGCCAGCGGCTGGGTGCGCTTGAGCCAGTCCTGGTCCTTCGGCTTGAGGCCGTCGGCCTCCGCTCGAAGGAGATGGTCGAGCACGCGCGGCCACACTGCGGCAAGATCGGCAGGTACATCAGCCACAGGGCACGCTCTCTCACAGTCCCACGAATGTGTGATTCTCAGGACGGGCGGGAAGGAATCGGAGTTCAGCCACGGTAGTCAGGGCGGGCCTGGGGATTCAAGTTGTTGTCCACAGGCTGTGCATAGTGTGTCCTGACGACGGACCGCGCGGGCTCCCGAGGAGCCGGTTTGACCGGATGGCGTAGCCGCGCGTACCGTGACCAGGTCGAGTTGTCGATGGCTGCTGCCGCCTGCCTCCGATGGGCAAAGATCGCGCTCTGGTGATCGTGTAGCGGTGCACTTAGGCGTTGCGAGGCGAGCTACTCGTGGGCGCACGGTGACAGCCAACGACGCCCCACATCTGTCTCACCTTGAGACAACAAGCATTCCTGGAGCCCCCGAGTGAGCAAGCGCACCTTCCAGCCGAACAACCGCCGCCGCGCGAAGACCCACGGCTTCCGTCTGCGCATGCGGACCCGCGCCGGCCGCGCGATCCTCGCGTCCCGCCGTGGCAAGGGTCGCGCCCGCCTGTCGGCCTGAGCAGCCCGATCTAGGTCCATGACGTGCTGCCTACCGAAAATCGGCTGAGGCGGCGCGAGGACTTCGCGACCGCGGTACGCCGGGGACGCAGGGCCGGGCGCCCGCTCCTTGTCGTGCATTGTCGTAGCGGTGCAACGGACCCGCACGCAGCGGGGGAATGTGTTCCCCCGGCGCGTGCGGGTTTCGTCGTGAGCAAGGCCGTTGGCATCGCGGTCGTCCGCAACAAGGTCAAGCGACGGCTTCGCCACCTCCTGCGTGACCGGCTGGACCGGCTTCCCGCCGGTAGCCTGGTTGTCGTACGGGCCCTGCCCGGCGCGGGCACCGCGGACCACGACGAGCTGGCCCGCGACCTGGACGCCGCCCTGGAGCGGTTGCTGGGAGGGTCGCCGAGAGGCTCCAACCCCGCGGGGGCCGCGACCGGCAGCGGTTGTGCCGCGGACCCCCGGAACCCCGGCCGGGGCCCGGGAGGGAGCGCACAGTGAAGTACCCGCTGCTGCTTTTGATCAAGATCTATCAGTGGACCATCAGCCCCCTGCTGGGGCCGGTCTGCAAGTACTACCCGTCGTGCTCGCACTACGGCTATACGGCCATCGACCGGCACGGCGCGGTAAAAGGGACTGCGCTGACAGCCTGGCGCATTCTGCGCTGCAACCCGTGGTCGCTCGGGGGCGTCGACCACGTCCCTCCCCGGAAGCGTCCGGTTTGGCATCAGCGGCTGAGGAGCCGCCTGGGCGGGCCCACCGTCCCTGAGCCTGTCGCCCAGCCCGAACCTCAGCCCAACGCCCAAGGAGCCTGATTCGTGGACACGATCCTGAATCCTCTCTATTACGCCGTTTCCTGGATCATCGTCCAGTTCCACTCGTTCTACGGCCTGATCTTTGACCCGAACAGTGGGGCGGCGTGGGGTCTGTCCATCGTCTCGCTGGTGGTGCTGATCCGTATCTGCCTGATCCCGCTCTTCGTGAAGCAGATCAAGTCGACGCGGAACATGCAGGCGCTCCAGCCGAAGATGAAGGCGATCCAGGAGCGCTACAAGAGCGACAAGCAGCGCCAGTCCGAAGAGATGATGAAGCTCTACAAGGAGACGGGCACCAACCCGCTCTCGAGCTGTCTCCCGATCCTGGCCCAGTCGCCGTTCTTCATCTCGCTGTACCAGGTCCTCAGCCACATCGCGAACAACAAGACGGTCGGCTTCATCGACCAGTCGCTGCTGGAGAGCGCGCAGAAGGCGCACATCTTCGGTGCCCCGCTCGCGGCGAAGTTCATGGACAGCGCGGCCAAGATCGAGAGCCTCGGCGCCTCGGTCACCAACGTCCGCGTGGTCACCGTCATCATGATCATCCTGATGTCGGCGTCGCAGTTCTACACCCAGCGCCAGCTGATGACCAAGAACGTCGACCTCACGGTGAAGACGCCGTTCATGCAGCAGCAGAAGATGCTGATGTACGTCTTCCCGATCATGTTCGCCGTCTTCGGCATCAACTTCCCCGTCGGTGTCCTCGTCTACTGGCTGACCACCAACGTGTGGACCATGGGCCAGCAGATGTTCGTCATCCGTCGTAACCCGACC
The DNA here is from genome assembly GCF_042734445.1 of Streptomyces sp. NPDC059649. NCBI lineage: Bacteria > Bacillati > Actinomycetota > Actinomycetes > Kitasatosporales > Streptomycetaceae > Streptomyces > Streptomyces sp. NPDC059649. The sequence goes on along the minus strand of NZ_JBHWDV010000003.1, from coordinate 295,915 downwards.
CCGGGCAGCAAGGCGTTCGCCGAGCGCCAGGAGCGGCTGCGGGCCAGGGGCAAGCTGGTCGAGAGCCCGACCGAGGTCGCGGCGAAGAAGGCCGTCGAGGAGGCGCGCCAGAACCGTCAGCAGCCCAAGCGCCAGACGAAGGCCAAGCGGCAGACCGGTGCGCCGGCCGCCGGTCCCCAGGGCCGGACGCAGAACCGTACGCGGGCCGGCTCGGCGTCGTCCGACACGGAGAACGGCTCGGCGGGCTCCGGCCAGGGCGGAGCGAAGAAGCAGTCGCTGGAGAAGAAGGCCGCGCAGGACGGCACCGCGCAGAGCGGCTCGGCCTCCGGGTCCCGCTCCGCGAAGTCCGGTCAGCGCAAGGGCCAGCAGCGCCCCAAGCACCCGTCGAAGAAGTAAGAAGGAGTCCTTTCGTGACGGACACGACCCCTGCCGCCGAGGGCACCGACACCCTGTCCCGTCTGGAGCAGGAAGGCGAGATCGCGGCCGACTACCTCGAGGGTCTGCTGGACATCGCCGACCTCGACGGTGACATCGACATGGATGTCGAGGCCGATCGCGCCGCGGTGTCGATCATCAGCGAGTCGACCAGCCGTGACCTGCAGAAGCTGGTGGGCCGCGACGGTGAGGTGCTGGAGGCGCTGCAGGAACTGACCCGGCTGGCCGTGCACCGGGAGACCGGTGACCGCAGCCGGCTGATGCTGGACATCGCCGGCTACCGGGCGCGTAAGCGTGAGCAGCTCACGGCGATCGGTGCGAAGGCGGCCGAGGAGGCCCGTGGTACCGGTCAGCCCGTGAAGCTCGACCCGATGTCGCCGTTCGAGCGCAAGGTCGTGCATGACGCGGTGGCGGCGGCCGGCCTGCGCAGTGAGTCCGAGGGCGAGGAGCCGCAGCGCCGAGTGGTTGTCCTCCCGGCCTGACCGTTCAGCGCTTCCGTTTTTTCTTTGGCCCCGTCTGCTCGCAGGCGGGGCCAAAAGTTGTCAGCGTTCTGTGTTATTCCGGGTGCGTGACCCAGGTTCCCGGCAGGAAAAGCAGTCCAGAGGAAGGGCGGTTCCCGTGACGGAGGCAGCAGCGGAGCTCCCTCCTGCGCCGAAGGTGGCACAGGAGGTATTCGGTGAGCGCTTTCCGGAGGCCGTGCGGTACGGCGAACTGCTCGCCGACGCGGGGGTGACGCGTGGGCTGATCGGGCCGCGCGAGGTACCGCGGCTGTGGGAGCGGCATCTGCTGAACTGCGCGGTGCTCTCCGAGGTCGTGCCCGAGGGTGTTTCGGTCTGTGACGTGGGCTCGGGGGCCGGGCTGCCCGGCATCCCGCTGGCTCTGGTGCGGCCGGATCTGAAGATCACGCTGCTGGAGCCGTTGCTGCGGCGGACGAATTTCCTTCAGGAAGTCGTCGAGTTGCTCGGCCTGGACCATGTGACGGTCGTGCGGGGGCGGGCCGAAGAGGTCATGGGCAAGCTTCCGCAGGTGCATGTGGTGACCGCGCGTGCGGTGGCGCCGCTGGACCGGCTGGCCGGCTGGGGCGTTCCGCTGCTGCGTCCGTACGGCGCGATGCTGGCGCTCAAGGGCGATGCCGCGGAGGAGGAGCTCAAGGGCGCCCGGGCCGCGCTGAGCAAGCTCGGTGTGGTCGACACCTCGGTGGTGCAGGTCGGCGAGGGCATTGTGGATCCGCCGACGACGGTGGTGCGGGTCGAGGTGGGCGAGAGCCCCGGCGGTGTGCGTTTCGCTGCGAAGCGGGCGAAGGCGGCGCGGGCCAGCCGTCCGACGAGGGGGCGCCGGCGCTGAGGCCTCACGCCGGAGCCGTGGAGACCGGCATGGGGAAGAGGGAAAGCCGTTCCGCGAAATAGGGGACGCGGTAATTCCATAAACCCATCAAAACGGCACAAGACGGAGTGTCGCGGCTTATTCGGTCGCGACGCTGGCATCGTGTTTCACGTGAAACGTCGCTCTCTGCTGCAAGGGATCATCAGCCGTGGTCGTGCGGCTGCCGCGCCGCGCGACCGTAGACCCACACGGGTAACGGAAGTATCCACAGACGTGGGTTTGTCCACAGGAGAACGGACCTCACTGGTTCACGACGCCGAAAGCATGGCAGGCTCTGACCATTGCGAGCCTGATGTCGAGGAGAGTGAATCCTTGCGGTCCGACGCCAACATCGCGGGACCGATGACCGATCCGGTCCCCGGTCCCCGTAGCGAGTCGTTCGGGGACGACGTTTCACGTGAAACGCCGCCCCCGATGGACGACACCCCGATCGGTCGTGCAGCTCAGCTGGCGGTGGAGGCACTCGGCCGCGCGGGCGAGGGGCTTCCCCGGCCCGAACACACCCGGGTCATGGTCGTTGCCAACCAGAAGGGTGGGGTCGGTAAGACCACGACCACCGTGAACCTGGCGGCTTCCCTGGCCTTGCACGGGGCACGGGTTCTGGTCATCGACCTCGACCCCCAGGGCAATGCGTCGACGGCCCTGGGGATCGACCATCACGCCGAAGTGCCGTCCATCTATGACGTGCTGGTGGACAGCAAGCCGCTCTCCGATGTGGTGCAGCCGGTGGTCGATGTGGAGGGGCTGTTCTGTGCGCCCGCCACGATCGATCTGGCCGGCGCCGAGATCGAGCTGGTCTCGCTGGTGGCCCGGGAGAGCCGGCTGGACCGGGCCATCAAGGCGTATGAGCAGCCGCTGGACTACATCTTCATCGACTGCCCGCCCTCGCTCGGCCTGCTGACGGTCAATGCGCTGGTCGCGGGGGCCGAGGTGCTGATTCCGATTCAGTGCGAGTACTACGCGCTGGAGGGGCTGGGACAGCTGCTGCGGAACGTCGACCTGGTGCGGGGGCATCTCAACCCGCAGCTCCATGTCTCGACGATTCTGCTGACCATGTACGACGGACGTACCCGGCTGGCCTCCCAGGTCGCCGATGAGGTCCGTAACCACTTCGGCCACGAGGTGCTCCGTACCAGCATCCCCCGCTCCGTACGCATCTCCGAGGCACCCAGCTATGGGCAGACAGTGCTCACCTATGACCCCGGATCCAGTGGTTCGCTTTCGTATCTGGAAGCGGCCCGAGAGATCGCGTTGCGTGGGGCCCCGCAGCCCGGGGGTCAGGGCCTCAGCGTCACCTATGAAGGACAGCACAGCATCTCGGAGGGGACTCAGTGAGCGAACGACGTAGAGGCCTGGGCCGTGGGCTCGGGGCGCTGATCCCCGCGGCACCGCAGAGCACGGACCATGCCGGGCCCGCGGTGGGGCAGGGAGCGACATCACCCGCGGCCGTACCGGTCCTGGCGCCGGAGCGAGGGGTGGCCGCCGCCAAGGTGACCTCGCTGCCGACGCACGGTGTTTCACGTGAAACGGAGGCGCCGGCAGCGGCGGAGCCGTCGGCGGACGGCGTATCGGAAGTGGCGGGTGCGCACTTCGCCGAGGTGCCGCTCGATGCCATTACCCCGAATCCGCGCCAGCCGAGAGAGGTCTTCGACGAGGACGCCCTTGCCGAACTGGTTACCTCCATCAAGGAGGTGGGCCTGCTCCAGCCGGTGGTGGTCCGTCAGACCGGACCCGGCCGGTACGAGCTCATCATGGGGGAGCGCCGCTGGCGGGCCTGCCGTGAGGCGGGGCTGGAGAGGATTCCGGCGATCGTGCGGGCGACGGAGGACGAGAAGCTCCTCCTCGACGCGCTGCTGGAGAACCTGCACCGGGCCCAGCTCAACCCGCTGGAAGAGGCGGCCGCCTATGACCAGCTGCTCAAGGACTTCCAGTGCACGCATGACGAGCTGGCCGACCGGATCGGGCGCTCGCGTCCGCAGGTCTCGAACACGCTGCGCCTGCTGAAGCTCTCCCCGTCCGTGCAGAAGCGGCTGGCCGCGGGGGTGCTCTCGGCGGGTCATGCCCGGGCGCTGCTCTCCGTGGAGGACTCGGAGGAGCAGGACCGCCTCGCGCGCCGCATCGTCGCCGAGGGGCTGTCGGTGCGTTCGGTCGAGGAGATCGTGACGCTCATGGGGTCGACCCCCGAGAGCCCGACCAAGGCGAAGGGGCCCCGTGCGGGCGCGCGGGTCTCCCCCGCGCTCACCGGACTCGCCTCCCGGCTCTCCGACCGCTTCGAAACCCGGGTGAAGGTCGACCTGGGGCAGAAGAAGGGAAAGATCGTCGTCGAGTTCGCCTCGATGGACGATCTGGAGCGCATCCTCGGCACCCTCGCCCCGGGCGAGGGTCCCGTCCTGGGCCAGTCGCTGGCCGAGGAGAACGATGAGAAGACCGGCGAAGAACAGTGAGCTGACACCTACGGCTCCCGGGCGGGCCGTGTTCCGGACTCCATACCGGAACACGGTCCGCCCTTTGCTTTTGTGCGCTACCCGTGCCCGTAAAGCGTGGATACGATGCCTTCGGGTATGGCACGCATCCACGTGGAGACGCCTCACATCGAGGAGAGGGCCATGCAATCGGTGAGCCGCACCGGACTGCTGGCAGCGGGCTTCGGCCTGGCAGCCGTCGGAGGTTTCGTTGGAGGTCTGCTCAGGGAGCAGGCCGTGCTGACGGCGCTGCGTGGTGGTGCGGTAGGCGAGAGAAGTGAGGACCTGGTTCCATGGGCCGTCGGCTCGTACCGCTCACGCTGGACAACCTTCCGGATCTCCCCAAGCGCTGCCGCTCCTGTGTCTTCTGGGAGCTCGACCCCGTCAGCGGCGAGGCCGCGGTAAAGGCGGGACGTCCCGAGCTGGAGAAGGAAGCCTGGATCTCGGCGGTTCTGCTGGAGTGGGGATCCTGCGGGCGTGTTGTCTATGTCGATGAGGTGCCGGTGGGGTTCGTGATGTACGCCCCCCCGGCCTATGTGCCGCGTTCGACCGCCTTCCCGACCAGCCCGGTCTCGCCGGACGCGGTGCAGTTGCTCACCGCATGGCTGACGCCCGGGTACCAGGGCCAGGGGCTGGGGCGGGTCATGGTCCAGACGGTCGCCAAGGACCTCACCCAGCGAGGGTTCAAGGCGATCGAGGCGTTCGGTGATGCCCACTGGACCGAGCCGGCCTGTGTGCTGCCCGCCAACCATCTCCTCGCGGTGGGCTTCAAGACCGTACGGCCCCATCCCCGCTTTCCGCGGCTGCGCCTTGAGCTGAGGACCACGATCTCGTGGAAGGAAGACGTGGAGATGGCGCTCGACCGTCTGCTGGGCGCCGTCCAGAAGGAGCCCGCCCTGCGGCCGCTGTAGCGCACGCTGTTTCATGTGAAACCGAGCGCTGTTTCACGTGAAACAGAGAACGGGCCCGCCCCTCGATGAGGAACGGGCCCGTTTCACGTGAAACAGACGATGAGCTGACTCAGGCGAGGAAGTCCGCCAGGTCGCGCTCGATCGCGGCCTTCGGCTTGGCGCCAACGATGGTCTTCACGACCTCGCCGTCCTTGTAGACGTTCATCGTCGGGATCGACATGACGCCGTACTTGGCGGTGGTCGCCGGGTTCTCGTCGGTGTTCAGCTTCGCGATGACGATCTCGTCGTGCTCAGCGGCAATGGCCTCCAGGGAGGGGGCGACCTGGCGGCACGGACCGCACCAGGTGGCCCAGAAATCCACGAGGACGGGCTTGTCGCTCTTGAGGACGACCTCTTCGAAGTTGGCGTCCGTGACGGTCACCGTGGCGCCGGCCATGGCAATCTCCTTACTGGGTGGGTGGTGGGAAAGCTGGAGCCGCGGGTCAGGCGGCAGGGGTCTTCTCGGGCTCGGGGGTCGACTCCCCGTCCGCCAGCGCAGCGAGGTACCGCTCGGCGTCGAGGGCGGCGGAGCAGCCCGTGCCGGCCGCCGTGATCGCCTGGCGGTAGGTGTGGTCGACCACGTCGCCGGCCGCGAAGACGCCCGTCAGGTTGGTACGGGTGCTGGGCGCATCGACCTTGAGGTAGCCCTCGTCGTCGAGGTTCAGCTGGCCCTTGAAGAGCTCGGTGCGCGGGTCGTGGCCGATCGCGATGAAGAGACCGGTGACGGGGAGCTCCGAGGTCTCACCGCTCTTGACGTTGCGCAGCGTCAGACCGGAGAGCTTGTTCTCGCCGTGGATCTCGGCGACCTCACTGTCCCAGACGAACTTGATCTTCGGGTCCGCGAAGGCGCGCTCCTGCATCGCCTTGCTGGCCCGCAGGGTGTCGCGGCGGTGGACGACCGTGACGGACTTGGCGAACCGCGAGAGGAAGGTGGCCTCCTCCATGGCGGTGTCGCCGCCACCGATGACGGCGATGTCCTGGTCCTTGAAGAAGAACCCGTCGCAGGTGGCGCACCAGGACACGCCACGACCGGAGAGCTCGTCCTCACGGGGCAGACCGAGCTTGCGGTGCTGCGAGCCGGTGCTGACGATGACCGTCTTGGCCCGGTGCACATTGCCGGCGGTGTCGGTGACCGTCTTGATGTCCTCGCTGAGGTCGACCGAGACGATGTCGTCGGGCACCAGCTCGGCGCCGAAACGCTCGGCCTGGGCGCGCATGTTGTCCATGAGGTCCGGCCCCATGATGCTGTCGCGGAAACCGGGGAAGTTCTCCACGTCGGTGGTGTTCATCAGCGCGCCTCCGGCGGTGACGGCACCTTCGAAGACCAGCGGCTTCAGGGACGCGCGGGCGGTGTAGAGCGCTGCGGTGTAGCCCGCGGGCCCGGAGCCGATGATGATCACGTTGCGGACGTCGCTCACGGGTGTCTTCCTTGTCTCTGCCGACTGCTTGCTGGGGCTCTCGGAACTCTCACCCCACCCAACGGATCCTACGGGGCGTGCATTCCCGGAGTGTCACAGCGCACTACTCGTCGTTCAGTCTCGCGGGTACGAGTGCGACAGCAGAACCCTTCCGGGGGCCGGTGGCGTGGCGGAGACACAGGAGGACGAGACGACATACGCCGAGACACGCTTCACGTCCGCCGGGTCCGGCAGGACGACCAGGAAGGCGTCCTTGCCCTGGTAGTGGGTGTGGCTGGACGCGAGCGGGGCTTCCGGACGGCCGATGCCCTGGCGGACGCAGGACGGAATGGTGTCGGCACTGCCCCGCAGCGGGGTCTCGGGCGAGCTGCGGGCACCGATGTCCGGCGATTTGTGCGAGCCCTTCGTCGCCAGCAGGGCATGGACGTGGGAGCCGAGGCTGGCGGCGGTCAGGCCGCCCGCACCGCCCGGCCCCTTCTCGGTGGTCGCCGTGGGTCGGCTGGGGCCGGCCTGCGTCCCGTCCATGGCGGCGTTCTGGAGGAGTAGTCCGCCGACGCTGAAGACCGCCGCGGCCGCTGCGGTGCCGAGCAGCACACGGGGCCAGCGCCGTGCCCGGGAGGCCCGGCCGCTGCGGTTCCGGCGACCCGGACCGGAGGAACCAGTGGGACGCCCGGCAGGGCGGGTGTTCGGTGTGGCGCGGGCGGGTGCCTCAGGCTCGGTTTCACGTGAAACAGAAGCAGGGCGGGCGATCGTTTCACGGGCTGCTGTGGCCCGAGCCGCCGTTTCACGGGTCGCTGTTTCACGTGAAACATGCGGCGCCGAGCTAGGAACTGTGGCGTTGAGAAGTGCCTCGGCAGCGAGAGCGGCATCGATACGCTCGGCGACATCCGTCGGCATGCGCGTCGGGCCGGGGAGCCTGCCGAGCATCCCCCGGATCTCCTCCAGGGAGGCGTAGACGTCCTCGCACAGCGCGCAGCCGGCGAGGTGCGCGCGCAGATCCGCGCTGCGGGAGGGGGAGAGCAGCCCGTCCGTGAGGTCGGAGATCTCGGATACCTCCGGGTGCTCACCCGTGCCGGTCGTCGACGTCACGCTCGCCCACCTCCGCCCTTCACGGCACCTGTGTCCTTCGATCCTGCCGTCGGTGGGACGGATGTCCCCTGCGCCCGGTTCCTTCCCCCGCTCGCCGGGTTGCTACCCCCGTCGTCAGCCCGCAGATGGGTGACCAAGGGGAGGAGGCGGGCACGGCCGCGTGCACAGCGGCTCTTCACCGTTCCGGTCGGGATGTCGAGGATCGCGGCTGCCTCGGCGACGGGGTAGCCCTGCATATCGACGAGAACCAGGACGGCGCGCTGCTCCTCGGGGAGGGTGCGCAGGGCGCGGAGCAGCTCACGGTGCAGATCCTGGCGTTCGGCGGGGATCGCGGCGGACTCCTCGGGTTCGAGGAGCTGCTCCAGCCGCTCGGTCTCGGCAACCGGCGCGGTGCGCCGGGAGGCAGTCTTGCGGGCCCGGTCCAGGCAGGCATTGACCGTGATGCGGTGCAGCCAGGTCGTCACTGCGGATTGCCCGCGGAAGGTGTGGGCCGCGCGGTAGGCGGACACCAGGGCGTCCTGTACGGCGTCCGCGGCTTCCTCGCGATCACCGAGAGTGCGCAGCGCCACCGCCCAGAGCCGGTCGCGATGGCGCCGGACGATCTCCCCGAACGCATCGGGGTCACCCTTCACATGCAGGGCAAGGAGATCGGCGTCGGTTGGTGTCGAAGCCTCGTCGCTGTCGGTGGACACGGGCCCCCCGGCCGTAGCTGCCTGATCTCGGTCCCATTGAAGCCCGCCGGGTGGGGAAAGTAAATGTGCCGAGGGGCGTTGATCAGCGGGCGAGCGGCTCGTTTCAGCCGCTCACCCGCCTCAGTTCAGCCCGTCACCTTGATCTCGGAGATCCCACCGCGGAACCAGTCCGAGACGCCGTCGCTCGGCAGCTCGGTGATGTGTACCAGCACGTAGCGTGTCTTGACGGCCTTCTCCAGCTTCACCGTCAGCTTTTCACCGGCCTTCGTCGGCTTGGAGAGCCGCTGCGAGAAGTCACTGAGTGCCGACGGGTTCGACGCGGACGGCGCCGCCGCTAGAACCTCAGCGGTCTGGCCCGGACGGTACATGCTGACCTCTACGCCGGAGACGTCCTTGGCGCTTCCGAGGTCTATGACGATGCCGCTGCCGTCCTTACGGGCCGGCAGGTTCCCGAAGTTCGCCCACCCCTTGAAGCGCTTGGTCACCCACGCCGTCGAGGGGTTGTCGTCCGTCGCGTTCGAAGCCTGGTCGCCGGAGAACGCCGATACCAGCGGAGAGAACTCCGTGGCACTTTGGATCGTCAGCGGAACCGACGGCTTCTTCTTCTTGGTGCCGTCCTGCGACTGCGAGTTCCCCGGATCGTCCTGGTCCTTCTCGCGCTTGAGCAGGGTGTCCGCGAGCTGCCAGCTGCCCAGACCCAGCGCCGCGATGAGCAGCGCGGAGACGGACCACTTCAGGGCCCGGCCGGTGCGGCTCTGGAGCGGGGGCGGCGGTGTGGCGATCGCCTGGGTCGGCCGACCGGCCTGGGTGTTACGGGACGCCGTCTGCCGGTAGCTGCCCTGCTGGTAGCCCGTGCGCTGGTACGGCGGGGGCGTGGTGAACGCGGTCTCCGGCGGCCGGATGCGGGGCATCGCCGCGACCGCCTTGGACAGCTCCTCCGGGGTGGTGCACGGCTGCTCCTGGCGGGAGGCCGTGGCGCCGTCATTGATCAGTGCGCGCATGGCGAGCTCGGAGAGCCCGCGGTGGACGCCGGCGCGGACCTGGTCGGGTGCGATCAGTCCGACGCCCTTCGGCAGCCCGGTCAGGCCGTGTGCGTCGTTCTCGTACGGCCAGCGCTGAGTGAGCGCGGCGTACAGCAGTGCGCCGATGGCCTCGGTGTCCGTGCGCTGCGGGTGCTCGCAGCTGATGCCGCGGAGTGCGGCCATGACGGCCAGGCCGCGGATGCGGTACTGCCCGGACTCCGTCCGCAGCACCGAGCTGGGGGTGATCCGCAGGTGGGCCAGGCCTTCGCGGTGTGCGGCGGCCATGGCCTGGGAGACCTGGCTGACCAGCTGGTAGGCGTCGTGCGGCTCCAGGGGGCCGTTGGCGAGGAGGGTGGTCAGCTCGGTGGCGTCCGGAAGCCACTCATGGACGACGTAGACGAGGTCGTTCTCCTCGACGGCGTCCAGGACCTGAACGAACCGGGGGTCGCCGAGCAGCGCCGAGGAACGGGCGGCGGAGAGCACCGGCCGGGCCCGCGGATGGTCGGCGGGCAGGATATGTACGCCGACGGCGCGGCGCAGCTTTTCGTCGACCGCACGCCAGCTGCTGAATCCGTCCAGACGGGTGACGCACTCTTCGAGGCGGTAGCGTCTGGCGAGCTTGTGGCCGCTGTGCAGATCCGGTGGCTGGGCCTCGTCCGCCGCACGCGTCTCGTCGGTGCGTGCGGCGTCGTTGTCCCTGCCGGATACCTTCTCGGCCTTAGCACCGTCGTCCGTGGCCTTGCCCGCCTTGGCGGTCAGCGGCTCTTCGCCGCTCGTGTCGGCCACGTCGACGGCAGCCGTGCTCCGTTCCGCCACCGTCGTTCCTGCCTCCCCATCCGTTGCAGGCTCAATGAGCCAAGACAATTGTGCCCACAGTCCGCCACTATGCACGACACACGGTGGCAGTCGATGGTTGTGCTCAATCAACGCCCAAGCTTTGACCGGACCATGCCGACCAGGGCGTTCATTTCCTCGATGCGCATTTTGCGTGCGGCCACGTAGAACACGGCCAAAAGGGCGGCGGCGCCGGCGATCAGAGCGGCCAGGGAGCCGAAGAAGCCGCTGCCCAACATCTGCATGATCGCGTACACCAGGGCCCCGGAGACGAGCGTGGCCGGGATGCTGGCGCCGGCCAGCCGCGCGTAGGTCCGGACGATGTGCGCCGTGTCGAGGTCACCGTCCATGCGCCTGCTCAGTCGCCGCCAGGCCACCCCGACGCCGATGATGTACGCCAGGCCGTACGAGGCCGCCATGCCCACCACGGCCCAGCGGGCGGGCAGGACCAGGAAGCAGAGCCCGGAGGCGGCGGCGTTGACGGCGGCGACGATCACCGTGTTGTAGAAGGGGGTGCGGGTGTCCTCGTACGCGTAGAAGGCGCGCAGGACGACGTACTGCACCGAGAACGGGATCAGGCCCACGCCGAACGCCATCAGCATGTAGCCCATGGGGACGCCGGCGCCGGACGATCCGTAGACCAGGGTGCACAGCGGGACGCCGAGGGACAGGAAGCCGAACGCGATCGGGACGATGGCGACGGCGGAGGTCCGCAGACCCTGCGACATGTCGTCCCGGACCGCGCCGGTGTCGCCGTCGTGCGCGGAGCGGGCCAGCCGCGGCAGCAGCGCCGCCATGACGGAAACGGTGATGATCGCCTGCGGCATGTTCCAGATCAGCTGGGCGCTGGCGTAGGAGATGAAGCCGGTGCCCGGGTGTCCCTGCTGGTCGGCGGTGTTGCCGGCCCAGGTGGAGAGCTGGGTGACGACCAGGACGCCGGCCTGGTTGGCGAGGACGAAGAGCACGGTCCACTTGGCGAGCTTGGCGGCCTTGCCCAGGCCGTGGCCGCGCCAGTCGAACCGCAGACGGAGCTTGAAGTCGGCGTCGCGCAGGTACGGGATCATCGCCAGCGCCTGGACGACGAGCCCGAGGAGGGTGCCGATGCCCAGCAGGCGGATGCCCTCGTCCGGGATGGTGGTGACGCCGATGTGCGAGGTCTTCGCCGTGCCGTAGACCCCGATGAAGAGGCCGAAGGTGGCGATCATGACGATGTTGTTGAGGACCGGGGTCCACATCATCGCGCCGAAGCGGCCGCGGGCGTTGAGGACCTGCCCCATGACCACGTGCAGACCCATGAAGAAGATCGTGGGGACGCAGTAACGGGTGAACGCCACGGCGACCTCGTTGGCCGCCGGGTCGCGGGAGATGTCGAACGAGACCAGTTTCACCAGGAGGGGCGCCGCGACCACCGCCAGCACCGTCAGCACCCCGAGCACCACGATGACCAGGGTCAGCAGCCGGTTGGCGTAGGCCTCGCCGCCGTCGTCGTCCTCCTTCATGGCGCGCACCAGCTGCGGCACGAAGACGGAGTTCAGACCGCCGCCGATGGTCAGGATGAAGATCATCGTCGGGAGCTGATAGGCGACCTGCCAGGAGTCACCGAGCACCGCACCGCCCAGCGCCGCGACGATCAGCGCCGAGCGGACGAAGCCCGTAAGGCGGGACACCATCGTGCCGGCGGCCATCACCGCGCTGGACTTGAGCAGACCGGAGGCCCGGCCGCCGGAGGGCTTGCCGGCCGCCGGCACGGGAGCGGGCTCCGGCTCCGGCGCGGTCTGCTGCGGAACGGACTCCGGTCCGGGCGCCGCCCCGGTCATCGGCGCCCCGGCGGACGGACCGGCCGGGGCGGGGCGCTGGGGGTCGTAGGGATGCTGATCCCGGTAGAGGTGCGCGAAGGCGTCGGGCTCCGGACGCTCCTCCCCGGCCTGGCCGACCAGGGGATCGACACCCATGAACTGCGTCGTCGCGGCGTCGTCACCGTACGGAGCGGTCCGGTCCGGACGGTGCGGCGCGGGCGTCCGGGGCGCGGCCCACGCCTGCGGGTCAGGGGCCTGCCGCCCGGGCGCGGCCTGCGGGTAGAGCGGCTGGTTGGGCTGGCCCGGGTGCGGCGGCGGGTGCGCGGCGCGGTCGTAGCGTGCGTCGCTCACCGGGTCCTGCGCCATCGGGTCCTGGGCGCGGTGCGGGTCGTTGCGGTAGGCGTCCCGGACGTAGGGGTCCTGGTCCGCGGGGAACGGGGGCGTCGGAGGGACCGGCCCCATGGGGTCGCCATCGGCGCCCCGGCCCCGGTCACCGTCGTACGGCGCATTCATCGCTGCCCCACCTCATCAGTCGCCGGCCATCCGGCCCCGCCATCTATCAACGGTCCACTTTCTCACCTGAGCCGGATGGCTCGGACTTTTCCGAACCGGTGTCCGGCGCGGGGTCACTCGGCTGCTCGGGCTCGTCTCCGTCCGTGCCGCCGTCGTTGCCGTCCGTGCCCGACGCGCCTTCGGAGCCGTCCTCGGGGCCGTCGTCCTCGGTCCGGTTGCCCGCCCGCTTGCGCTGGAGGTAGATCCGTACGCCGGCGAGCACGAGCAGCAGCACGCCGCCCGCGATGACGAGCATCACCGTCGCGGTGATCTCCGTGACGTTCACCTGGAACGTCATGGGCTCACCGTAGGGCTTTCCGTCCGAGGTGTAGAGCTGGGCGGTCACCCAGGCCCGGCCGTTGGCGTTGGCGGTGGTGTCGAACTTGAACGACTGGCTGTGCCCGCCGTCCACCGAGATCTGCTGCGACTTGCCCGCGTCGAGCCGGTTGGGCTGGGAGGACGTGAGCCGCAGCGTCATGTCCTTGACGCCCTGGAAGAGGTTGTTCTGGACCGTCACCGGAATCGTGGCGCTGCGCCCGGACAGCGTGGCCTCCGACTTCTGGATCAGGTGCACCTTCGTGGTCAGGTCGTTGAGATAGTTGCGCACGGAGTGACGGAAGCGGGCGGCGCCGGAGTGGTCGTCGCGCCACTGCGTCGACATCTCCCGCATCATCGCGTTGCCGAACGGGGTCACCACCCGCTCCGGCTGGGCCAGGATCGGCTGGAAGTCCTCCAGCGTCGCCTGGGTGCTCTGGATCTGCCGGAACGCCTCGGTGGGCAGCTCCTGCCGACGCAGTGAGGACGGGTAGGAGGCGCCGCTCGGCACCTGGCGGGTGGCCGCGGGGTCGGGCTTGGCCTTGGCCGCGGCGCCGAGGTTCTGCGCCTGGGTCCAGCGGCCGGACTCGTCCAGCTCGCGCAGGGCGGTGGCCATGGCGTGCGCCTGGCTGGCGGTTGGCATCCGCTGCGGTGCGACGACGACGCTGCGCTGCCGCTCCGGGTCCTGCAGGCCGATCATCTGGGTCTGGGCGAGGAATTCCTGGACCGCGTGCGTCGCCTTCGACGCCTGCGACATGTCGCCCTCGAAGGCCCGGGAGAGCTGCGCGTCCGCCACGATGGCGGTGTTGCCGCCGCCGATGGGCCGGGCCGCCGTCGGGGTGTAGGACAGCCGGCCGGCGTCCCGGAGGCTGTCGCTGCGGGTGATCACGTTGTGCGCGCCGGCCGAGGTCGCGACATCGACGATCGAGCGGTCGATGGCGCCGTCGACGGGCCAGGCGAAGTCCGTGCGCGGCTTCACGCCGAGGATCGTGTCCACGGTCTTGTCGGCGAGGTCGGTGGCCGGTCCGAGGTGGCTGAGCGCGCTCGGCACGCCCTTGCCGTGGTGCGCGAGCGAGGCCAGGTCGGGGTCGGCGAAGGGCAGCGCGACCACCTGGTGCGACTTGACCGCCTCTTCGAGCTCGTGCAGCCACTGTTTGGCGACCGCCTGGTTCTTCCCCATGGGCCCGTCCGGGCCGTTCACCCGGTACGACTTGGTCATCGCGTCGACGGTCGCGAGCAGGTCGGGGTCGATGACGAAGGTCACCGGGAGGTTCTTGCCGAGCGCGACCATCTGCTGCAGCCGGCCGCCGGGGGCGAGCTCGGCGGCGAGATCGTCATTGCGGAAGACCGGAGTCTGCTGGGCGTCGGCGTCGGTCTCGGCCGTGAGGCGCGTCGAAGAGATCAGCGGCCACATGTAGGTGAGCTGCGTCTTCTTGTCGGCGTCGGCGGACTGCCAGGGCAGGAAGGTCCGGTCCATCCCCAGGACCTGGTCGTACGGTGAGGCCTGGGAGTGCCCCGACACAGAGACACCGATCTGGTACACGCCGTTGTCGTCGAGTTCGAGGTCCTTGACCGGGACGCTGAGGCTGAAGGGGCGGCTGGCGCCGGCCTCCAGCTTGTTGATCTTCTCCGTGTGGCCCTTGATCTCCTCGCCGTCCACGCCGGGCAGATAGCCGGTGCGACGTGAGGCCGACTCGATCGAACTGCGGTTGCCCAGCGCATCGCCGCGGTGCATCCCGACGTGCGCGCCGGTGATCGTGGTGCGGCTGTCGTTGGTCAGGGTGCCCGAGACGGTGACCGTGTCGCCCTTGCCGGGGGCCGACGGCGACATGGCATCGATGGACACGTCGACCGTCTGCGACCCGGCCGGGGCGGCCTGGGCGGACGGGGCGTGCGGGCCCTGGAGCAGTCCGACGAGCAGGGGCACTCCAGTGACGAGTGTCACGGTCCTGCGCAGCCATCGACCACGCGGCCGTTCAGTCCCCTGGAACCCTGCCGCCTCGGCCACGCGCTCGCCCGTCCCTCGTGTCGTCAGTGGTCGTCGGAATGTGCGTCCACGAATGGTAACGAGACCTGCCGCGGACGAGTGCCGGGGACTGCTCCACATGATCGCGGAGCCGACGGCCGCCTGACCGGCCTGTCCCCTTTATTACGTGCGCCTTTATTACGTGGCGCTTCGCACGGCGCGGCCACGTACCCTGTTCTGTTGTGCCGAACGCCAACAATGACCTCCCTGTCCCGCACGCCGAGCGGACCCCGCAGTCGACGGATGCGTTGAACCACGTGCAGCGCCGCGCCGTGAGCGAGCTGCTGCGGGTGTCCCCCGTCGCGGACGACCTGGCCCGCCGATTCCATGAGGCCGGGTTCACACTTGCCCTGGTCGGTGGCTCGGTCCGGGATGCGCTGCTCGGCCGGCTCGGCAACGACCTGGACTTCACCACCGACGCGCGCCCCGAGGACGTCCTGAAGATCGTCCGGCCGTGGGCTGACGCGCTCTGGGAGGTCGGGATCGCCTTCGGCACCGTCGGCTGCAAGAAGGACTCGTTCGACATCGAGGTCACGACGTACCGCTCCGAGGCGTACGACCGCACGTCCCGCAAGCCCGAGGTGTCCTACGGCGACTCCATCGAGGACGACCTGGTCCGCCGGGACTTCACGGTGAACGCGATGGCGGTCTTCCTGCCGCAGAAGGAGTTCGTCGACCCGCACAACGGCCTGGAAGACCTGGCCGCCCGTGTGCTGCGCACCCCGGGTGCACCGGAGGACTCGTTCTCGGACGATCCGCTGCGGATGATGCGTGCGGCCCGGTTCGCCGCCCAGCTGGACTTCGAGGTCGCGCCCGACGTCGTCGCCGCGATGAAGGAGATGGCCGACCGCATCGACATCGTCTCCGCCGAGCGGGTCCGGGACGAGCTGAACAAGCTGATCGTCGCGCCGCACCCGATCAAGGGGCTGCGGCTGCTCGTCGACTCCGGGCTGGCGGACCGGGTCCTGCCCGAGCTTCCCGCGCTGCGTCTGGAAAGTGACGAGCATCACCGTCACAAGGATGTCTACGAGCACTCGCTCACGGTGCTGGAGCAGGCGATCGACCTCGAAGAGGACGGTCCCGATCTGGTGCTGCGGCTGGCGGCCCTGCTGCACGACATCGGCAAGCCGCGGACGCGCCGCTTCGAGAAGGACGGCCGGGTCTCCTTCCATCACCACGAGGTGGTGGGCGCGAAGATGACCAAGAAGCGGATGGCCGCGCTGAAGTACTCCAACGACATGATCAAGGATGTCTCGCGGCTGGTGGAGCTGCATCTGCGCTTCCACGGCTACGGGATGGGCGAATGGACCGACTCGGCGGTCCGCCGCTATGTCCGTGACGCCGGCCCGCAGCTGGAGCGGCTGCACAAGCTGACGCGTTCCGACTGCACGACCCGTAACAAGCGCAAGGCCAGTGCCCTGTCCCGCGCGTATGACGGGTTGGAGGAGCGCATCGCGCGGCTGCAGGAGCAGGAAGAGCTCGATGCGATCCGCCCGGACCTGGACGGCAACGACATCATGGAAATCCTGGGGCTGCGGCCGGGGCCCGAGGTCGGCAAGGCGTACAAGCAGATGCTGGAGCTCCGGCTGGAGCACGGGCCCATGGAGCGCGAGGCGGCGATTGCCGCGCTGAAGGACTGGTGGGCCACACAGCAGGGCTGATGTTTCACGTGAAACAGGGAGGCCAGCCTCGGCGGGTGCGATGTTTCACGTGAAACGGGTGGGTGGTCGGCCAGTGTGGTGTTTCACGTGAAACGAGTGGACGATGGGCCGCTGCCCTGTTTCACGTGAAACAGGGGCGCAGAGCGCAGACGACTGGGGCGGTGTTTCACGTGAAACACCGCCCCAGATGCGTCTTCGAGAGACGTGGAGTGCGCTACTTGGTTGGCGTCAGGCAAAGCACCATGGCCGTGTCGGCCCGCCGACGACGGTGCACCGTCTTGACGTAGGCGTCCTCACCGGCGGAGCACACGGTCGGATCCGAGGTGCCGTCGTGCACCTTGGACACCTTGTACTGGGCCTCCCCGCTGCTGCAGTCGACCACTGCGAGGCCGTCGTCGAGTGAACTGCTGGACTTCTTCACGCAGTCGCCGGCCTCGGCGTTGCTGGCGTCGTCCCGGCTGGTGAACCAGAAGAACGCGAAGGCGATCAGAACGAAGACGATCCCGATGCCCCGCAGAATCGACTTGGCGGAACGGGTCTTGGCCGGGCGGGGCGGCGGTATGGGAGCGCCGGCCTGCGCGTAGGGCTGCTGCGGCTGCGCCGGGTACCCCGGCTGGGCCTGGCCGTAGGGCGCCTGCGGCTGCTGGGGATAGGCGTATCCGCCCTGGGGCTGGCCGTACGGGGCCTGGGGAGCCGGAGGCGCCTGCGGATACGGGTTCTGGCCGTAAGGCTGCTGCCCGTACGGCGCCTGGCCGTACGGATTCGGCCCCGGCGGCGGCATGGTCATGGAACTCCCCCGATTTTGTTGTGTACAGGCTTGGGTGGGACGCCCGTAAGGTACCGGGTCCCGGGCCCCGCCGCAGGGACGGGATCCCGGTAGGCCGGGGAGCGCGGTGCCTAACTGCGGCGAAAGCGGGCCATTGCCGCGGCGACCAGCGCGTAGAGGACCGTCACCACGCCGAGCAGCGCGGCCGATCTGCCGTCCGGCGGCAGCATGAGGGCGGCGACCGCGGCGGCGCCGACGAAGGCGACGTTGAAGAGCACGTCGTACAGGGCGAAGATGCGCCCGCGGTAGGCATCGTCGACCGAGGACTGGACGACTGTGTCCGTGGAAATCTTGGTTCCCTGGGTGCCGAGGCCGAGCACGAACGCGGCGGCCAGCATCGGACCCGGTGTGAAGAAGAGGCCCAGCGCCGGCACCAGCACCGCACCGCCGAGGGCACAGCAGGCGATCCAGCCGAACGCGGTGAGCCGTCCCACCGCCCAGGGAGTGACGACGGCGGCGGCGAAGAATCCCGCCCCCGACACCACGACGGCGATGCCGAGCAGCGCCAGGCCCTCTGACTCGGTGTCCGACCAGGAATACCGGCACAGCATCAGCACCATGACCGTCAACGCCCCGTAGCAGAAGCGGACCAGGGTCATCGCGGCCAGGGCACGGGCCGGCACGCGCCGCTGGGCGAGATGGCGCAGGCCAGCCGCCAGGCCGCGTACGGTGCCCAACAGGGCCTCGCCCAGGCCGGGTTGGAGCTGCGTCGGGTCGGGGCCGAGCAGCTGCGGCGTCATGCGCAGGGCGGTGAGGGCCGAGAGGAAGTAGAAGGCTGCGGCGAGCAGCACGACGAAGGCATCCACGTCGGGGCCGGCCAGCCGGACCGCGAAGGCCAGCCCGCCACCGGCCGTCGCGGCGAGCGTCCCGGCCGTCGGAGCGAGCGAGTTGGCCATGACGAGTTGCTCTTCACCGTGGACCACGCGGGGCAGCGCGGCCGAGAGCCCGGCCAGCACGAAGCGGTTCACCGCCGTCACCGAGAGGGCCGAGGCGTAGAAGAGCCAGTCGGGGACCTTCGACACGATCAGCGCCGCGGTGGCCATGGCGAGCAGCGATCGCAGCAGGTTCCCGTACAGCAGGACCTGACGGCGTCGCCAGCGGTCGAGCAGTACACCGGTGAACGGCCCGAGGAGCGAGTACGGGAGCAGCAGGATGGCCATGGCCGAGGCGATGGCCGCGGGCGAGGCCTGCTTCTCCGGTGAGAAGACGACGTAGGTGGCGAGCGCGACCTGGTACACGCCGTCGGCCGCTTGGGAGAGCAGCCGTGCGGCGAGCAGCGAACGGAAGTCGCGTAGCCGGAGTAATACGCGAAGCGCGCGCACAGCATGCATGAGGCACAGCCTCACACAGCCCGCAGGCCCCCGGGTGGAATACCCGGGGGCCTGCGAAGGGTGGATGCGACCGGCGCCTCAGCGCTCGACCTCACCCCGGATGAACTTCTCGACGTTCTCGCGGGCCTCGTCGTCGAAGTACTGGACCGGCGGGGACTTCATGAAGTACGAGGACGCGGAGAGGATCGGGCCGCCGATGCCGCGGTCCTTGGCGATCTTCGCGGCACGCAGCGCGTCGATGATGACGCCCGCGGAGTTCGGGGAGTCCCAGACCTCGAGCTTGTACTCCAGGTTGAGCGGGACGTCGCCGAAGGCGCGGCCTTCGAGGCGGACGTAGGCCCACTTGCGGTCGTCCAGCCAGGCCACGAAGTCCGAGGGACCGATGTGGACGTTGTCCTCGCCCATTTCGCGGTCGCGGATCTGGGAGGTGACGGCCTGGGTCTTGGAGATCTTCTTGGACTCCAGCCGCTCCCGCTCCAGCATGTTCTTGAAGTCCATGTTGCCGCCGACGTTCAGCTGCATCGTGCGGTCCAGGATGACGCCCCGGTCCTCGAAGAGCTTGGCCATCACACGGTGCGTGATGGTGGCGCCGACCTGCGACTTGATGTCGTCACCGACGATCGGGACACCGGCCTCGGTGAACTTGTCCGCCCACTCCTTGGTGCCGGCGATGAAGACCGGGAGGGCGTTGACGAAGGCGACCTTGGCGTCGATGGCGCACTGGGCGTAGTACTTCGCCGCGTCCTCGGACCCCACCGGGAGGTAGCAGACCAGCACATCCGCCTGGGTGTCCTTGAGGACCTGGACGATGTCCACCGGAGCCTCGGCGGACTCCTCGATGGTCTGGCGGTAGTACTTGCCCAGGCCGTCGAGGGTGTGGCCGCGCTGGACCTGCACGCCGGAGTTCGGCACGTCGCAGATCTTGATGGTGTTGTTCTCGCTCGCGCCGATGGCGTCCGCGAGGTCGAGGCCGACCTTCTTGGCGTCGACGTCGAAGGCGGCCACGAACTCGATGTCACGCACGTGGTAGTCGCCGAACTGCACGTGCATGAGGCCGGGCACGCGACTGTCCGGGTCGGCGTCCTTGTAGTACTCGACGCCTTGTACCAGCGAGGCGGCGCAGTTGCCCACGCCGACGATGGCTACGCGAACCGAACCCATTCCGGTTGCTCCCTGTGTTCTCGATGAGGAACTGCAGCGCAGTGCCTCATGTGGTGGTGTCATCGGACGGATCCGGCCGGGATCCACCCCGGTGCCGGGGCAGGCCGCCCGTATCTCCTGACTGGTTCTTCTTGTGCTGTGCTGCGGGATCCGGTGCGTGCTGGTCGCGGCCGGCACGCTCACTCTCGATGAGCCCGTTCAGCCAGCGGACCTCACGCTCCACGGACTCCATGCCGTGGCGTTGCAGTTCGAGGGTGTAGTCGTCCAGCCGCTCGCGGGACCGGGCCAAGGAGGTGCGCATCTTCTCGAGGCGTTCCTCCAGCCGGCTGCGGCGGCCTTCCAGCACTCGCATCCGTACGTCCCGCGACGTCTGGCCGAAAAATGCGAAGCGGACGCCGAAGTGCTCGTCCTCCCACGCATCGGGACCGGAGTGGGCGAGCAGTTCTTCGAAGTGTTCTTTGCCCGCTGCGGTCAATCTGTAGACGATCTTGGCCCGCCGCCCGGTCAGCGCCGCGGCGGGAACACCCTCCGGGCCACTGTCCGTCTCCTCGGTGAGCCAGCCGTTCGCGACCAGCGCCTTGAGGCAGGGATAGAGGGTGCCATAGCTGAACGCACGGAACACCCCGAGGGACGTATTGAGCCGTTTGCGCAGCTCATAGCCGTGCATCGGGGATTCACGGAGCAGGCCGAGGACGGCGAACTCAAGGATGCCGGAACGTCTGGTCATCCTCCGCCTCCTCGGCCCGGTGCGTTCTTTATGCCGTCCTGATGTATCGACTCGATACATCAGGACGATAGAACGGGCCCTGGGGTGGAGCAAGAGGGGGGACGGTGAACGGCGTCACATCACTGATTCGTGCCATCCAACCTGACTGATTTGGAGTGAATTTCAACACTGGGCAGGTTTTGGCCGTGCGTAGTCTGTGCGGCATGCAGACTGCCGGGAACCGCGGGCCGATATCAGACGTCCCCGTCCTCGGTGTAGTGCGGCTCGCGCCCCAGGGGCGGGCCGCGCATCGGGGGGACCTGAAGACAACTGCCGCCTTCAGGCGACGAGATAGCGCGCCTGCCCGAGGAGTATCCGTTCCATGAGCGAGCACCGTCGCAAACCGCCACAGCCGCAGAGTGGCGGACGTGCCGCGGCCCGACGCGCCGCACCGCAGTCAGGGGCAGGGCGCCGTGCCGCCCCTTCGCATGGCTCCGCTGCCGGCCCGACCTCCCCTTCCGGCCCGCCCGGGCAGGAGCCGAGGCTGGGCGGGCGGGCCGAGGCCCGCAGAGCCGCCCAGCGCGGCGGCCGCCGCCGGGCGCCCGACACCGCCGCGATGGGCGCCGGTGGCGGCGGTCGCGGAGGCCGTCGTGGCGGTGGCGGTGGGGGCCCCGAGGGAGGTCGCGGCCGCGGCCGTGGTGGTGGCGGCACGCCCGGCAAGAAGCGGTTCATCGACTATCCGCGTGCCAACAAGTTCGGCTGGCGGCGGTTCGTCCCGTCCTGGAAGCAGGTCGCCAGCCTGTGTATCGGCTTCCTCGGACTGATGGTCGGGGCGGCCGGTGTGGCGCTCGCGATGGTGAAGGTGCCGAGTGAGAGCGACGCGGCCAAGTCGCAGAACAACGTCTATCTCTGGGCCAACGGCAAGGTCATGGCCCGTGACGGTGAGACGAACCGTCAGAACGTGACGATAGACGAGATCCCGAAGTCGATGCAGGATGCAGCGATTTCGGCGGAGAACGCGTCCTTCCGGACCGACTCCGGTGTCGACCCGATGGGTATCGCCCGCGCCCTGCTGAACATGGCCAGGGGCGGTGAGACCCAGGGTGGCTCGACCATCACCCAGCAGTACGTGAAGAACGCGATGCTGAGCCAGGAGCAGACCCTGGACCGCAAGTTCAAGGAACTGTTCATCGCGATCAAGGTCGGCTGGAAGATGGACAAGCCGCAGATCCTCCAGGGCTACCTGAACACCAGCTACTACGGCCGCGGCGCGTACGGCATCCAGGCCGCCGCCCAGGCGTACTACGGCAAGGACGCGAAGAAGCTCACGCCGGACGAGGGGGCGTTCCTCGCGGCAGTCCTGAAGGGCGCCAACCTGTACGACCCCGCGGGCGGCACCGGGCCGGGAGCGTCGGCGGCGGAGAACACCAAGCGCGTCAAGGCCCGCTGGTCGTGGATCCTGGACCGTGAGGTCGCCAACCACCTCATGTCGAAGAAGAAGCGGGCCAAGTACACGATGGACCGCTTCCCGAAGCCCATCCGGCCGAAGCCCGTGGCCAGCAAGAGCGGTCAGATCGGCTATCTGATGGACGTCGCCAAGAAGTACGTCCTGAAGCACGCCGGCATCGCCGAGGCCCGCTTCGACAAGGGCGGCTACACGATCCGGACCACCTTCGACGAGAAGAAGACCCGGGAGCTGGAGGCCGCGGTCAAGAAGGTCGACAAGCGCTACATCGACCCGAAGACGCGGCAGAAGGACAAGTTCGTCCAGTTCGGTGGCGCGTCCGTGGTGCCGGGAGACGGCAAGATCGTCGCTCTCTACGGCGGTGAGGGCTATGACAAGGGCCACTTCAGCAACAACGCCGACACCTTCGGTGTGCCGGTCGGCTCGACCTGGAAGCCGTTCGTGCTCGCGGCCTCGATGAAGTACGGCGTCCCCAAGACCCGGCCCGAGGGGCTCTCGCCGGACAGCCTCTACAACGGCAATGATCACCTCAAGGTGAAGAACGCCGATGGCAGCTACGTCCTGAAGAAGGACAACTCGCCCTTCTACCAGGAGAACGAGAGCAATCACCGCTGGGGCTACATCCCGCTGGTCAAGGCGATGGAACAGTCCGTCAACACGCCCTTCGTCCAGCTGGGCATGGACGTCGGCATGGACAAGGTCCGGGACATGGCGGCGGCCTGCGGTATCTCGCCGGGCAGCTTCGACAAGAACCTCAACCCGTCCTTCGCGCTGGGCACCTCCACACCAAGTGCGATCCGCATGGCCGATGCCTATGCGACCTTCGCCGACTCGGGCACCAAGGTGGAGCCGTACTCGGTGACCAAGGTGACGTCCCAGGGCGTGGACGTGCAGGGCTTCGACAAGCCCAAGCAGGAGACGGCGATGGACTCCAACATCGCCAACAACGTCACCAAGGTCCTCAAGAACGTCATCCAGAACGGCACCGGTAAGGCGGCCCGCCGACTGAACATGCCGGCCGCGGGCAAGACCGGTACCACCGACGAGAACAAGTCGGCCTGGTTCGTCGGCTACACCAAGCAGCTCTCGACGGCCATCACGATGTTCCGCGAGGACGCCCAGAACCCGCGTCAGCTGTCCATGAACGGTGTCGGCGGCTTCGACTCGATCCACGGTGGCGCACTGCCCACCGAGGTCTGGACCGAGTACATGCTGCAGGCGATGAACGGCGTTGTCCCGGAGGACTTCCCCCCGGCGACGCCCATCGGGCAGAAGGCGGACGAGGCGGGGATGCCGGCCCCGACGCCGACGCCCACGCCGTCCGACACGCCGTCGGCGACCCCGTCCGAGACGCCCACCGAGTCCGCTCCCCCGAGCGACAGCCCGAGCCCGTCGCCGACCGACACCTGCTCGCCGTTCGACCCCACCTGCAGGAACACCGGTGGTAACGGCAACGGCGGAGGAAAGGGCGGCGGCACCGGCGGACCGGGCGGCAGTACCGGAGGAGACACGACTCCGACACCGGATCCCACTGATACCAACGGAGGTGGAGGGATCTTCGGCGGCCCGCAAGGCTGACCCCGCGACCGTTTCACGTGAAACAGCGCGATGTTTCACGTGAAACGGAGGCGCCGACGAAGCCCCTGTCCGGCTTGACCGGGCGGGGGCTTCGCCATGTTCTGCCCCTGCTCGTACGGCAGGATGGGCCCATGACGAGCGTGCGACAGGACGAGCCGGTGCGGCCGACGAAGCGGGACGAGGTGGCGGCGGCCGGCAGCGAGCTGATCGGAGGGCCGATCGGCCGGCATGCACTGCTCGGCACGAACTGGCTGACGCCGGTACGGGTCATCGCACTGGTCGCGATCGGGATGTTCGCGCTCGGCATGGTGCAGAAGCTGCCCTGCTACAACGGTGGCTGGTTCTTCGGCGCCACGAGCCAGTACACCCATGCCTGCTACTCCGACATCCCCCATCTCTACGCGGGCCGTGGCTTCGCCGACGGACTGATCCCGTACTTCGACCGGCTGCCCGGCGACATGGAGTATCTGGAATACCCCGTGCTGACCGGCGTCTTCATGGAGGTCGCCTCCTGGATGACGCCGCACAGCGGGGACCTCCAGTTCCGCGAGCAGATCTACTGGCTGGTCAACGCCGGGATGCTGATGATCTGCGCCGCCGTCATCGCGGTGTGCGTGACCCGTACCCACCGGCGGCGGCCCTGGGACGGCCTGCTGGTGGCGCTGGCGCCGGCCTTCGCACTCACCGCCACCATCAACTGGGACCTGCTCGCGATCGCCCTGACGGCCGCCGGGATGCTGATGTGGTCCCGCAGCCGCCCGCTGGCCGCCGGTGTCCTGATCGGTCTGGCGACCGCGGCCAAGCTGTACCCCGCGCTTCTGCTGGGGCCGCTACTGGTGCTGTGCTGGCGGGCGGGGGCCTGGCGCGCCTACGGCAAGGCGGTGGCGGGCGCGGTGGCGTCCTGGCTGGTGGTGAACCTGCCGGTGATGATCACGCACGATGCGACGGGCTTCCACATCCGTGAGGGCTGGGCGAAGTTCTACGTCTTCAGCCAGCAGCGGCCCATCGACTTCGGCTCGGTCTGGCTGCTGATCTCCCAGCGCACCGGCGCCACGCTGGAGAACGCCAACACCTACGCCACGCTGCTGATGATCCTGGGCTGCGGAGCCATCGGCCTGCTGACCCTCTGCGCGCCGCGCCGGCCGCGCTTCGCCCAACTCGCCTTCCTCGTCGTGGCGTTGTTCATCCTCACCAACAAGGTCTACTCCCCGCAGTACGTCCTCTGGCTGACGCCGCTGGCCGTGCTGGCCCGGCCGCGCTGGCGGGACTTCCTGGTCTGGCAGGCCTGTGAGGTCATGTACTTCCTCGGCATCTGGATGTACCTCGCGTACACCGGCAACGGTGACAAGCACCAGGGACTGCCGCCGGAGGGCTACCAACTGGCCATCGCGCTGCACCTCCTGGGCACCTTCTACCTGTGCGCGCTGGTCGTCCGGGACATCCTGATGCCGGAGCGCGACGTGGTCCGCAGGGACGGCGACGACGACCCGTCGGGCGGTGTCCTGGACCGCAGCCCCGATGCCTTCGTGCTCGGGCGGGCGTACCATCCGCCGCGCCATGCGGTGCACTTCGAGAAGGCACCACAGGTGCGCTGGGGCGTGGCACGCGACTGAGCCGGCCGGCCCCCACGCGACGGGCCCGGTGCCGCAGATCGCTTCTGCGGCACCGGGCCCGTCGTCCGTCAGGTGGGCTGCGGACCGGCTCAGCGGTCCACGAGGCGGTCGTACTGCGTGGTGGTGTGCCGCAGATGGGCCACCAGCTCCTCGCCGACCTGCGGCTGCGGCGCGTCGGCCGGCACGAACAGGATCGAGACCTGCATGTGCGGCGGCTCGGCGAACCACCGCTGCTTGCCGGCCCAGAGATACGGCGCGAGGTTGCGGTTGACGGTCGCCAGACCGGCCCGGGCGACCCCCTTGGCGCGCGGCATCACACCGTGCAGCGCCTTGGGCGCCTCCAGCCCCACGCCGTGCGAGGTGCCGCCGGCCACCACGACCAGATAGCCGTCGGAGGCCGCCTTCTGCTGGCGGTAGCCGAAGCGCTCGCCCTTGGCGACCCGGGTGACGTCCAGCACCGAACCGCGGTACTCGGTGGCGTCGTGGTCGCCGAGCCAGAGCCGGGTCCCGATCCGGGCGCGGAACCGGGTCTGCGGGAACTGCTGCTGGAGACGGGCGAGTTCATTGGCCTTGAGGTGGCTCACGAACATGGTGTGCAGCGGGAGGCGAGCGGCCCGCAGCCGGTCCATCCAGCCGATGACCTCCTCGACCGCGTCGGACCCGTCGGCGCGGTCCAGCGGCAGGTGGATCGCGAAGCCTTCGAGCCGGACGTCCTCGATGGCCGTGGCCAGCTTCGGCAGGTCCTCCGGCCGGACACCGTGCCGCTTCATGCTGCTCATGACCTCGATCACGACCCGGGCGCCGACCAGGCCGCCCACGCCCTCGACCGAGGAGACCGAGCGGATCGCCCGGTCGGGCAGCGGCACCGGCTCCTCGCCGTGCCGGAACGGCGTCAGGACGAGCAGGTCACCGCTGAAGTAGTCCTTGATGTGGGCCGCTTCGTAGGTCGTCCCGACCGCGAGAATGTCGGAACCCAGACGGGTGGCCTCCTCGGCGAGCCGCTCATGGCCGAAGCCGTAACCGTTGCCTTTGCAGACCGGGACCAGCCCGGGGAACTGCTGGAGAACGCTCTGCTGATGCGCCCGCCAGCGCGCGGTGTCGACGTAGAGGGTGAGCGCCATGGCCGGGCCCGGAACCTTTCTCGTGGCTGGGGTGTGTCAGGAGTACGGACGGTGCGGTGGAGCGGTCAGCGGCGGGACATGTAGATGTCGAGCGCCTTGTGCAGCAGCTTGTTGAGCGGGAAGTCCCACTCACCGAGGTACTCAGCTGCCTGCCCACCCGTGCCGACCTTGAACTGGATCAGACCGAAGAGGTGGTCGTTCTCGTCCAGCGAGTCGCTGATGCCGCGGAGGTCGTAGACCG
Organism: Streptomyces sp. NPDC059649; assembly: GCF_042734445.1. NCBI lineage: Bacteria > Bacillati > Actinomycetota > Actinomycetes > Kitasatosporales > Streptomycetaceae > Streptomyces > Streptomyces sp. NPDC059649. Next base: position 269,238 of record NZ_JBHWDV010000003.1, on the reverse strand, counting down.
TGGCGCCCAGAGCGTAGGCGTCCTGGAGCATCTTCCACTGCATGGCGTTGGAGGGCCGGACCTCGCGGCCGATGTTGTCCGAGGCGCCGTAGGAGTACCAGACGTGGCCGCCGACGACGAGCATGGTCGCCGCGGAGAGGTTCACGCCGTTGTGGCGGGCGAAGTACAGCCGCATGCGGTTGGGGTCCTCGCTGTTGAGGGCCGTCCACATGCGCTGGAAGTAACCGAGCGGCCGCGGGCGGAAGCGGTCGCGCTCCGCGGTGATCTCGTAGAGCCGCTGCCATTCGGCCAGGTCGTCGTAGCCACCCTGGACGACCTCGACGCCGGCCTTCTCGGCCTTCTTGATGTTGCGGCGCCACAGCTGGTTGAAGCCCTTGTGGACCTCCTCCAGCGAGCGGTCGGCCAGCGGCACCTGGAAGACGTAACGGGGCTGGACGTCACCGAAGCCGGCGCCGCCGTCCTCGCCCTGCTGCCAGCCCATGCGGCGCAGCCGGTCGGCCACCTCGAAGGCGCGCGGCTCGATGTGCGTCGCCTCGACGTCGCGGAGCCGCTTGACGTCCGGGTTCTGGATGCCCGACTTGATCGCGGCGGAGTCCCAGCGCCGGATGATCACCGGCGGGCCCATCTTCACGGAGAAGGCGCCCTGCTGCTTGAGGTGGCTGAGCATCGGCTGCAGCCAGTCCTCCAGATTCGGCGCGAACCAGTTGATGACCGGCCCCTCGGGCATATACGCGAGGTAGCGCTTGATCTTGGGCAGCTGGCGGTAGAGCACCAGGCCCGCGCCGACCAGCTCACCGCTCGCGTCGAACCAGCCCAGGCTCTCCGAACGCCATTCGGCCTTCACATCCGCCCAGGCCGGAACCTGCATGTGGCTCGCCGCGGGCAGGCTCTGGATGTATGCCAGATGCTGCTCTCGACTGATGGTCCTCAGGGTCAGGCTCATGCGGGGCGCTCCTCGGCAGGTGTGTCCCCTTGTTCGGGGCTCCGGCTCTCGCGCCGAAGCCTACTGTGACCGGGGAGCGCCCCGTCTGGGCCATACGTGCCGGGGCCCCGTATGCCGCAGCGGCACCGGGGCCGGGCGGCTATCCGATGAGGCCGCCGAAGAGGCCGCCGTGTGCCATGCCGAGGAAGAACCCGAAGCCGGATGCTCCGAGCCCGATGATCAACAGGAAGCGCTCACCCGTCGTCGACGAGATGAACTGACCCCACAGGCCGGTGCCGATTCCGACCAGGCCGACCCAGGAACTGACCAGATGCAGACTGGGAGAGAGAGTGGTGAAGGCGGCGATCGCGCCGAGCACCACGGTGACAAGGGCGAAGGTGTTCTCTACGGGATGGTCCTTGCCGTCGCTGTTGAGAAGCGAGAGCAGACTGCGCTGGATCCTGGCTGCCTGTGCCATGCGGCACCTCCGATGACAGGGGCGGCGCACTGTAACGCCGCTCACACCCATTGTGTTCCAGATTGGGGGGTGTACCGGGCGGATTTCAACCGGAAGACTTCAGGCAGGTACTGTGTACCGTCTGCGCCCATGTCTGTCCGATGACCGGTCCGGCTCGGCGCGGAACGCATATGACCCTCCTGCCACGGAACGACCGTGGCCGCTGAGTCCAAAGGAGGTGGGTTCACCATGCGTCACTACGAGGTGATGGTCATCCTCGACCCCGATCTCGAGGAGCGCGCTGTCTCCCCGCTGATCGAGAACTTCCTCTCCGTCGTCCGTGAGGGCAACGGAAAGGTCGAGAAGGTCGACACCTGGGGCCGTCGTCGTCTCTCGTACGAGATCAAGAAGAAGCCCGAGGGCATCTACTCGGTCATCGACCTGCAGGCCGAGCCTGCGGTCGTCAAGGAGCTCGACCGTCAGATGAACCTGAACGAGTCGGTCCTCCGGACCAAGGTTCTCCGTCCCGAGACCCACTGAACGCGTCAGCGTCCAGCGGTAACCGGGTCCGAGTAGCAGCAACACCAGCAGCCAGCAGCACACCCGCCGAGAGGTTCCCCTAATGGCAGGCGAGACCGTCATCACGGTCGTCGGCAATCTTGTCGACGACCCCGAGCTGCGCTTCACCCCGTCCGGTGCGGCGGTCGCGAAGTTCCGCGTCGCGTCCACCCCCCGCACCTTCGACCGCCAGACCAATGAGTGGAAGGACGGCGAGAGCCTGTTCCTGACCTGCTCGGTGTGGCGGCAGGCGGCCGAGAACGTCGCCGAGTCCCTTACGCGGGGCACCCGTGTGGTCGTCCAGGGCCGTCTCAAGCAGCGGTCGTACGAGGACCGCGAAGGCGTGAAGCGCACGGTCTACGAGCTCGACGTCGAGGAAGTCGGCGCGAGCCTCAAGAACGCCACGGCCAAGATCACCAAGACCAGCGGTCGCGGTGGCCAGGGCGGCGGCTTCGGCGGCGGTCAGGGCGGTGGCCAGGGCGGCCAGGGTGGCGGCGGCTGGGGCGGTGGCTCCGGCGGCGGCCAGCAGGGCGGCGGCGGTGCTCCCGCCGACGACCCGTGGGCGACCGGCGGACCTGCTGGCGGTGGCCAGCAGGGTGGCGGCGGTGGCTGGGGCGGCGGCTCCGGCGGTGGCTACTCGGACGAGCCGCCCTTCTAGGTCCGTATCGGCTCGGCACTGCGTTGTTTCACGTGAAACGGCGCCGTGAAACGGGCGGCGGCCTTGAGGGCGTCAGCACAAACTTCTTGAACTCACTGGAGAGAGACAATGGCGAAGCCGCCTGCTCGCAAGCCTAAGAAGAAGGTTTGCGTGTTCTGCAAGGAGAAGATCTCCTACGTCGACTACAAGGACACGAACCTGCTGCGGAAGTTCATCTCCGACCGCGGCAAGATCCGTGCCCGTCGAGTGACCGGCAACTGCACGCAGCACCAGCGTGACGTCGCCACGGCCGTGAAGAACAGCCGTGAGATGGCGCTGCTGCCCTACACGTCCACCGCGCGATAAGGGAAGGGTGACCGACAAATGAAGATCATCCTTACCCACGAGGTCTCCGGCCTCGGCACCGCCGGTGACGTCGTTGACGTCAAGGACGGGTACGCCCGTAACTACCTGGTTCCGCGTGGTTTCGCGATCCGCTGGACCAAGGGTGGCGAGAAGGACGTCGAGCAGATCCGCCGCGGTCGCAAGATCCGCGAGATCGCCACGATCGAGCAGGCCAACGAGGTCAAGGGCCGGCTCGAGGGCGTCAACGTGAAGCTGGCCGTGCGTGCCGGCGACGCGGGCCGCCTGTTCGGTTCCGTCACCCCGGCCGACGTCGCTGCGGCGATCAAGGCTGCCGGTGGTCCGGACGTCGACAAGCGCCGCGTCGAGCTGGGCTCGCCGATCAAGACCCTGGGCGCGCACCAGGTCTCCGTGCGTCTGCACGCCGAGGTCGTCGCGAAGCTGGGCGTCGAGGTCGTCGCCGCGTAATCGCAGCACCGAGTCGAAGGGCCGCACCCCGTCCTGGGGTGCGGCCCTTCGCCGTGCGGTCCGCGGTCGCCGGGGCGGACGGGCTCAGTCGTCGCCCTGGGCCCGCTTGTACAGCGCGGCGATGTCGTCGTCGAAGTACGCCGCGTACGAGACGTCGTCCTGGTCGCCGCCGCCTTCGTGGCCGCCGAGGACACCGATGACCGTGCCGGTGTGGCTCTTGGGGTCGTAGTCGGCCAGCCAGGGGCTGCCGCTCGTACCGCCCTCGAAGTCGGTGCACTGGATGCGCATCTGGGTGTCGCTGTACTTCGTGGTGCGGTTCTGGCAGGAGATCGGGGTGTCGCGGCTGGTGGGATAGCCGGTGATCTTGACTTCGTTGTCGAAGCCGCGGTCGATGCCGAGGGTGTTGCCGCCCAGGACGTCCTGGATGTTCTTGCCGTCCTTCTTGTCCAGGATAAGGAAGGCGACGTCGAGGTCCTCGTCCTGCGACTTGGCCCAGCGGTCGTCGAGGACCACCTTCTTGATCTTCCACAGCCCGGTGGGCTCGTCGCCGTCGCGGTAGTCGGGGGCGAAGACGAGGTCGTCGACCGTGTGCCCGGCCTCGGCGTCGAAGGCGCAGTGTGCGGCCGTGATCAGCATGTTCCGGCCCGGGCTCTGGACCACGCTCGCGGTGCAGAAGTGATCGCCGGAGTCGTTCTTCTCGAAGACCACGCCGACCCGGGCGTTCTGCTCGGTCCTGCGGGGGGTGTACGCGTTGCCGTCATCGGCCGGGGCGGTCGCGGCGGGGTCCTGGTCCTGCGGGTCCTGGCCCGACTCGCCGGACTTGCCGAAGCTGCTCCGCCCGCTTGCCCTGCTGCTCGTATCCGACTCGTCCGAGGCGTATCCCGCCACGGCAGCAGCCATGACGACGATGAACGTCATGGGCAGCAAGGACTTCCTGGCAAGCGCGCGCACCCCGTCATTATCGACATGCGCGGAGTGTTACGGGAGATGCTTCAACGGGAGGCTCCGGTCACAATCCACCGGCCGGACCGGGTGCGCAGCAAGAGCGTGAGCATGCGGACGGTCATCATCAGGGCCATGGCCCACCACAGGGTGACCAGACCACCGCCGAAGGCGGGTACGGCGAGCGCGACCGGAGTGAACAGCGCCAGCGTCAGCACCATCGCCCCGGCGAGATACGGGCCGTCCCCCGCGCCCATCAGGACGCCGTCGAGGATGAAGACCACGCCGGACACCGGCTGGGTCACGGCCACCACCAGGAGCGTGGTCAGCAGCGGGCCGCGTACGGCGGGGTCGGAGGTGAACAGCGGAATGAACAGCGGGCGGGCGAGCACGACCAGGAGGCCGAGGACCAGGCCCGAGGCGATGCCCCACTGCACCATGCGGCGGCAGGCGGCCCGGGCGCCGGCCCGGTCCCCGGCGCCGAGGTAGCGGCCTATGATGGCCTGCCCCGCGATGGCTATCGCGTCCAGCGCGAAGGCCAGCAGGTTCCACAGCGTGATCACGATCTGGTGGGCGGCGACCTCGGCGTCGCCGATCCGGGCGGCGATGGCGGTGGCGATCAGCAGCACCGCGCGCAGCGAGAGCGTACGGACCAGCAGCGGTACGCCGGCCTGGGCGGAGGCGCGGATCCCCGCCGCGTCGGGGCGCAGCGAGGCGCCGTGCCGGCGCGCGCCGCGGACGACGACGGCGAGGTAGACGGCGGCCATCCCGCACTGGGCGATGACGGTGCCCCATGCGGAGCCGGCGATGCCGAGGCCGGCGCCGTAGACCAGTCCGACGTTGAGGACGGCGTTGGCGGAGAAGCCGCCGAGGGCGACGTAGAGCGGGGTCCGGGTGTCCTGGAGGCCGCGGAGCAGGCCGGTGGCGGCCAGCACCATGAGCATCGCGGGGATGCCGAGCGCGCTGATGCGCAGGTAGGTCGTGGCGTACGGCGCGGCGGTGCCGGAGGCGCCGAAGGCTTCCACCAGCCAGGGGGCGGTGGGCAGCACGGTGGCGATGACCGCGGCGCCGAGCAGCAGGGCGAGCCAGATGCCGTCCATGCCCTGGCGGATGGCGGCGGGCAGGTCGCCGGCGCCGACCCGGCGGGCGACCGCGGCGGTGGTGGCGTAGGCGAGGAAGATGAAGACGGAGACGGCGGTGGTGAGCAGTCCGGCGGCGACGCCGAGGCCGGCCAGCTGGGGGGTGCCGAGGTGGCCGATGACGGCGCTGTCGACCATGACGAAGAGGGGTTCCGCGACCAGGGAGCCGAAGGCGGGCACGGCGAGGGCGATGATCTCGCGGTCGTGGCGGCGGGCGGTGCGCCGCGTGGTCGCGGGAGCCTGTGTCATGCACTCAATCTAATCTTCCACAGGTAAGAGATGCAAACCTATTGCAGTCCTTACTTTGCGTGGTCCGGCGCCGTCTTCTCCGTGCCGTTTGTCGCGATCTTGAACAGGCGGTGGAAGTTTTTCTCCCCCACAGCCTATGGATGAGAAAGTCGCAGGTCAGAGCGGTAGGGGCGAGGTGATTGTGTGCTTGTCCACAGAAGTTTCCCCCGCCCCGTGCACAGGATCCGGGGAGTTCTCCACAGCTGGAGGCCAGTCATCCACACGGCCTGTGGATAACCAGATTGGCGGACGGTGCCCGCGGGCCTACCGTGGTGCGGCGCCCGCCGCCCGTTTCCGGCCTGAGACCACGTCCGAACTCGACGCGCCGTAACCGGAGTCGGGCGTCTCGATTGTCAGAGCTGTGCCGTAAGAAGGAAGCGCACAGCAAGGTCCGCGCCGCGGACGGGAGGAGGTGCCGGGGTGAGCATTCCCGAGCCCATGGAGGACCCTTGGGCGGGCTCCGGCCCCAGCGACCTGCTGCCGGCCGCCCGCTCCCGGCGGTCCGACGGCAAGGGCCGCGGCCGCGGGGACCGGCCGGACCGCGACGACGACGGCGGTGGCTCCTGGTCCGGCGGCTTCGAGCGGGTCCCCCCGCAGGACCTGGACGCCGAGCAGTCCGTGCTCGGCGGCATGCTGCTGTCCAAGGACGCCATCGCGGACGTCGTCGAGGTCCTCAAGGGTGAGGACTTCTACCGCCCCGCCCATGAGCTGGTCTTCCAGGCGATCCTCGACCTCTACGCCAAGGGCGAGCCGGCCGACCCCATCACCATCGCCGCCGAGCTCACCAAGCGCGGCGAGATCGGCCGGGTCGGCGGCGCCTCCTACCTGCACACCCTCGTCCAGTCCGTCCCGACGGCCGCCAACGCCGAGTACTACGCCGAGATCGTCCATGAGCGCGCCGTGCTGCGCCGCCTGGTCGAGGCCGGCACCCGCATCACCCAGATGGGATACGCGGCGGACGGCGACGTCGACGAGATCGTCAACAGCGCCCAGGCGGAGATCTACGCCGTCACCGAGCAGCGCACCAGCGAGGACTACCTCCCGCTCGGCGACATCATGGAAGGCGCCCTCGACGAGATCGAGGCGATCGGCTCCCGCCAGGGCCAGATGACCGGCGTGCCGACCGGTTTCACCGACCTGGATTCCCTGACCAACGGCCTGCACCCGGGCCAGATGATCGTGATCGCCGCGCGGCCCGCCATGGGTAAGTCCACCCTCGCGCTGGACTTCGCCCGCGCCGCCTCCATCAAGAGCAACCTCCCCAGCGTGATCTTCTCGCTGGAAATGGGGCGCAACGAGATCGCGATGCGCCTGCTGTCCGCCGAGGCCCGGGTGGCGCTGCACCACATGCGCTCCGGCAGCATGACGGACGACGACTGGACGCGGCTGGCCCGCCGGATGCCGGACGTCTCCGCGGCGCCGCTCTACATCGACGACTCGCCCAACCTGTCGATGATGGAGATCCGCGCCAAATGCCGCCGGCTCAAGCAGCGCAACGATCTCAAGCTGGTGGTCATCGACTACCTCCAGCTGATGCAGTCCGGTGGCTCCAAGCGCGCCGAGAGCCGCCAGCAGGAGGTGTCGGACATGTCCCGTAACCTCAAGCTGCTGGCCAAGGAGCTGGAGCTCCCGGTGATCGCGCTCTCCCAGCTGAACCGTGGCCCCGAGCAGCGCACGGACAAGAAGCCGATGGTGTCGGACCTCCGCGAATCCGGTTCGATCGAGCAGGACGCCGACATGGTCATCCTGCTGCACCGCGAGGACGCCTACGAGAAGGAATCCCCACGCGCGGGCGAGGCCGACCTGATCGTGGCCAAGCACCGTAACGGCCCGACGGCCACGATCACGGTGGCCTTCCAGGGCCACTACTCACGCTTCGTGGACATGGCGCAGACCTGACGACGCACACCTCACGCCGGCGAGCGACGTCCGAGGGCCGGTGTTCTCGGCGAGGCGGCGGACGGTGGCGGTGGGCGGGGGTGCTGTGTCCGCGGCCGGCCGCACCGCCGGTGTGCTCAACCGCGTAGGCGGGTGGGGCCGCCTGGGCGGATACCGGTGTCCGGGCGGGCGTCCGCGTCCGGTCGGAGGTGGATGTCGAGTCCGCCCGTCCCCGGTGCCTCCACGCCCGGCAGCAGCCGCATATCGCGCCCGTAGTCACCGCCGTCGAGTGACCGGAACGGGACCGGTTCGTCCGTGAAGAGCCCGTCGAGGCGTTGCGTGAACTCCCGCTTTGCCGCTGCGACTTGCTCTTGCGATATGTCGTTCGCGCCGTACACCGCGAACGGTTCGAGCGGTGTCATGCCGGTGAACCAGAACAGGCCGTGCTGGAGCGGGTGGAGGACGTCGGCCAGCCGCCCGTGGATGCCCCGTTCGGAGAACGCGGACTCCCGGGCGCCGATCGTCACCGACACCAGCGCCCGCCGGCCCGCCAGGGCACCCTCGCTGTAGGGCGGCGGGACTGCCGGGCCGTACCCGAACCCGCTGGTGAACACCCGGTCCATCCAGCCCTTCAGCATGGCGGGCACCGAGAACCACCACATCGGGAACTGCAGGATCACCGCGTCCGCCCAGCGCACCTTCTCCTGCTCGGCCGCGATGTCGGGCGCCAGCCGCCCGGCCAGGGTGGCCTGCTGGGAGGCAGCCATCACCCGCAGCCGCTGGTCCGCGGCGTGGTCGGGGAAGTCATCGGCGTCCACCGTCGCCTTCCACTTCATGGCGTAGAGGTCGGACACCCGCACCTCGTGCCCGGCCGTACGCAGGTGATCGACCGCGGAACCGGTCAGAACGGCGTTGAGCGAACGGGGTTCCGGATGGGCGCTGACGACGAGGATCTTCTTCGGCTGCTGCGGTGTGGCTGCGGTCATGCGGCCACGTTCTCCTGTGCGCGGCCTGCCAACCAGAACCCGCTTCAACCGGCGGAACGGCGATCCTGGTAACGCAAGGGCCACCCATACTTGAGCACATGGACGGTGCGGACCACATCGAGCGGACAGGCGGCGGGCGCCCCGGAGCCGGGAGCGGGACCAGGTACGAAGCTGCGGCCCGGAGCGGGGACCGGCTTGGCGACGGCGACGGGCCCGACCGCATCGACGGGGTCGGCGACACCCGGCGCGCGCTCGGCAGCTTTCTGCGGGCCCGCCGGGGACGGGTGGCGCCGGAGGACGTCGGGCTCACCGGCGGCCGGCGACGTCGGGTGCGGGGGCTGCGCCGTGAGGAGTTGGCCCAGCTCGCCGGGATCAGCGTGGACTATTACGTGCGCCTCGAACAGGGCCGCAACACCCAGCCGTCCCCCGAGGTGCTCGACGCCCTCGCCGGCGCGCTCGGCCTCGACGCGGCGGAGCGCAGGCACCTCGCCACGCTGGCCGATGCCCGCCGGGGCCCTGCGCCCGCGGTCCGGGTCAGCCCGGTGCTGCGGCGGATGCTGAACGCCATGGGTGACCTCCCGGCCTTCGCGACGAACCATCGTCTCGACGTGGTGACGTGGAACGACCTGGGCGGCGAGCTGATCGGTGGCCTGGCCGACCCGGCCCGCCGCGACCGGAACAACGCCCGGTACCTCTTCCGCGACCCCGCCTCGCGGGACGTCCATCCCGAGTGGCAGGCCAGGGCAGCGGAGGCCGTGGGCCAGCTGCGGGTCGCCGCGGGCCGTTACCCCGAGGACGCCGAACTGGCCGCGCTCATCGCCGAACTGTCCACGCACAGCGCGGAGTTCCGGCGAATCTGGGACAGCGGCGAGGTCGTGATGTGCGGTGCCGGACGCAAGCAATTGCGGCATCTGGAGGCCGGGCTGCTCACCCTGGACTACGAGACGCTGCATGTGCCGGCCGCACCGGGCGAGACGGGCCTCGTGGTGCATGTGTTCAGCGCCGAGGAGGGCAGCGGTGAGGCCGTCGCCCTCGCCCGGATGGCGACCGCCGCCTCGCCGGCATGAGGCGGCCCCAGGCGCGTTGCCCGGGATGACAGCAACAGGAGCGTCGCCGACGGCTGGCCTCCGTGGGATCGATTCCGGGCTTTGACCTTCAGGTGGGTTGAAGCTCCAGAATCGCGTGCATGGACGATACCGGCGAGCTGTTGAGCATCGGCGCGTTCGCGCGGCAGGTGGGCCTGGCGCCGAGCGCCCTGCGGTTCTACGACGACTGCGGGGTGCTGCGGCCGGCCCAGGTGGACGGCGTAACCGGCTATCGGCGCTACGCCGCGGACCAGGCGGCGCGGGCGGTGCGGCTGCGCCGCCTGCGGGCGGCGGGGTTGTCGCTGGTCGATGTCGCGGTGGTCCTGGACGGCCCGCAGGACGCGGCACGGGACGTACTCCGTGAGCATCTGGAACGGCTGCGGCGGACCGCCGACGAGGCGCACGCGGTGGTGGCGGGGTTTCTGCGCGAAGTGCCCGGTGAGGCGGCGTACGGCAATGGCTGGGCGCGGGCGCGGGTGGGCGGTGCCGAGCTCGCCAGCGCCGTACGGCAGGTGGCACCGGCGGCGGCGCGAGGCTCGGTCGCTCAACAATTCCCCGTACTGGGCTGTGTGGCGCTCGAACTCGCCGATGGCGAAGTGCGGTTGATCGCCACCGACCGCTATCGACTGGCGGTGCGGGTGCTGCGGCCGCAGGAGTTCGCGGGCGGACCACGGCAGGTCCTCATCGGTGCGGACACCGCACGGGACCTGGCGGAGTGGGCCGTACGGCAGGTGTCTGTGGACGTGGAGTGCGACAGGGCGACGGCGGGCGTCCGACTGCGGAGCGGAGCGGACTGGCGCGAGGTGCCGGAGTCCGTCGACACCGCGGGCGGGGCATCCGGCCAGGCGCTCGGTACTGAGGACCTGGCGAGGTTTCCGGACTATCGACTGGTGCTGCAGGGCGTGGGAAAGGAGCGCCATCGACTGATCGTGGACCGGGTGGGGCTGCGGGACGCGGTAGCAGGGCGGTCGGGGGTGGCGTTGTTGTCGATCGCTGCCAGGGACGAGCAGGAGCGCGAGGGCGGCGGGCGGACAGAGGCCGAGGGGAGGCAGCGGGCCGTTTCACGTGAAACATGCGACGGACTCCTCGATGTTTCACGTGAAACGGCGACAGGCGACCCGGGGGCCGTGCAGACGGTGGAGGTGACGGGCGGGGCCAGGCAGCCCGTCCGTCTGAGGGCCGTCCTTACGGGAAGCGCACTCCGCATCGCCTTCGACCCGGCGGTCCTCGTGCCTGCCCTGGAGACCGGAGTAGGGCCTGATGCGCTGATGGAGATCGCCTCGACGGACCGGCCGGTCGTGCTCCGCTCCGCCGACCAGGGAAGTTTCACGACGCTGGTGATGCCTGTACGTGGACCCGGCGGTCAGGGGAGGGGCGGGGGCGTGAACGCCGTAGCGAGTGGCGCCGAAGGGGAGGGCTGAGGGGCGATGACGCAGAAGGGGAGCGGGAGGATGGATCCGGAACTGCCCGTGGTGCGGTTGTGCGGGGAAGGGATGCAGGCCGAGGCGGAGGGGCGGGCGGAAGCCGCGCGCGAACTCTTCCAGCGGGCTTGGGAGATCGCCGCGGATGACTATGAGGCGTGCATCGCCGCGCACTATCTCGCGCGGCACCAGGAGTCGGCGGAGGACACGCTGCGGTGGAACCAGGAATGCCTGGACCGCGCCGATCGCGTCGCGGACGAGCGCGTTCGGGAGTTCTATCCCTCGCTGTATCTGAACATGGCACATGCCTATCGCCGGCTCGACCGCCCCGAACTCGCTCACCACTACTTCCTAAGGGCTGCGGAGCGGGTGTGTGACGCGCCCGGAGGCCGGCACGACCAGGGTGAGCAGGGCGACCAGGGAGACCAATACAGGGACTACGGCCGCCACGGGCAGTACAGCGACTGGAACCGCTTTGCGATCGCGGAGGGCCTGCGGGCGACCGCCGGCGCGGTATCTGCCGAAGCATCGGAGGCCGCCACGTTGCCCAGCGCCGCCTCGCCCCAGCCCCTCGACGCCGAGGTCGACGGACGCATCCGGGAGCTGTTGGCGCGTTGGTGTGCGCGGGCCGATCTCAAGGCGCTGGGACTGGCCCTCCCGGCGTATCTCGGCCACCTCGGAACGGAAGCGGACCGCGTACGCCTGCGATCCGCGCTGCACATGGTGCATGCGGCACGCTGGCTGCCGGCGGACGAGCAGACCGAACTGGGCGCGGTGATCGGGGCGACGGGGCTGCAGTGAGAGGTGAGGATGGGGGCCGGCCGAGTCGGACCCATCGTTGAGGAGCACGCCATGACCGTCACCCAGTCCGCGGAGTCACACGAGTCCGTAGGGGACGCTCCCCGGCCGGTGGACCGGGGGCCGGTAAGGGCCGAGGCCTCTGACTCATTCACGGAGCTGTTGCCGCAGACGCGGCGGGCGCTGCTGCGCCGGCTGGCCGTCGGGCAGGCCGAGGGGCGGGCGCCTTCGATGGTGGGGGCGGTGGTGCGCGGTGGACAAGCGGTCTGGACAGGGAGCCGGGGCTCGGTCGAGGGGGAGGCGCCGCACGGCGATGTGCAGTACCGGATCGGCTCGCTCACCAAGACGCTGGTCGCCGTCCTCGTGATGAGGTTGCGCGACGAAGGCCTGCTGTGTCTGGACGATCCCGTGAGCAAGCACCTCAAGGGCAGTCCCGTGCCGGAGGCGACGATCGCCCAACTCCTCTCCCATTCCTCGGGGTTGACGGCCGAGCCGCGTAGCCCGTGGTGGGAGCGGACCGCGGGCGAGCTGCGCCCCGAGCCAGCCGATCTGTTCGATGACCGCCCGCAGCGGCTCGCGGCGGGACGTCGGCACCACTACTCCAACCCGGGATACGCCCTGCTCGGCGCGGTGGTCGAACGGCTTCGGGGCGGCAGGCCCTGGTACGAGGTGCTGCGGGCCGAGGTCCTTCAGTCCCTGGGCATGGTCCGTACGACGACGCAGCCCGAGGCGCCCCACGCGGACGGCTGGGCGGTGCATCCGTGGGCCGATGCGCTGCTGCCCGAACCTGCCCACGACACCGGACTGATGGGGCCGGCAGGGCAGTTGTGGTCGACGCCGGACGACCTGTGCCGCTGGGCGGCCTTCCTGTTGCACGGAGACGACCGGGTGTTGAGTGCGGCGACCGTGGCCGAGATGCGCACACCCGCGGTGCCGCCGGAGGAGAACGGCTGGGACGCCGGGTACGGGCTGGGCATCCAGCTCGTACGGCGGGAAGGGCGCCGGCTGGCCGGCCACACCGGCTCGATGCCCGGATTCCTGGCGACAGTGTGGACCGACCCCGAGGAGGAGGTGGCGGCGATCGTGCTGGCGAACTGCACCTCGGGCCCTTCGGTCCCCACCATCGCCGCCGATCTGGCCGGGATCGTCACCGCACACGAGCCTCGGATCCCCGAGCCCTGGCGCCCGCTGTCCGGACCGCTGGATCCGGATCTGCTGGCGCTCACCGGGCCCTGGTACTGGGGCGCGAACCCGCATGTGCTGCGGCTGCGGGCCGACCGCGAGCTGGAACTCGCCCCCCTGTCCGGTGTGGGACGGGCCTCGCGGTTCCGGGCCCAGGACGACGGCACCTGGGCCGGCCTGGACGGCTACTACGCGGGCGAGACGCTGACGGTGGTGCGGGACGAGCAGGGCGCGGTCAGCCATCTCGACCTCGGCACCTTCGTCTTCACCCGCGGCCCCTACGAGCCGTCGGGACCGGTGCCCGGTGGAGTGGACCCGCAGGGCTGGCGGGTCTGAAGCCCGTACGCGGCGGCGCGGACTCCGGACGTACAGTCGAATGCGATGTCAGGAGCCGCGCCGAGGCGGCTCGCTACCGCTGGAAGGCCCCATGACTGCCGTGTCTGATCCGACCGCGAACACCGCCGCCCCCGACCTGCTCGACCTGCCGCCCCTCACCGCGGCCCACTTCGCGCGCATCGAGGACAAGGTCGCCGCACTGATGCGCACCCGCTGCGACGTCGTGACGATGCAGGGCGAGGCGCTGCTGCCGCTGGAGGCCTGCATCCGGTCCGCCGTACGGCCCGGCAGCACCGCCCTCAACATCATCACCGGCCCCTACGGCGAGACCTTCGGCGGCTGGCTGCGTTCCTGCGGCGCCAAGGTGGTCACCCTCTCCGCACCCTTCACCGGGGCCGTAGACCCCCGACAGGTGGCCGAGGCGCTCCGTGAGAACCCCGAGATCGACTTTGTGAGCCTGGTGCACGCCGAGGCGGCCACCGGCAACACCAACCCCGTCGCCGAGATCGGTGCCGTGGTGGGGGAGCACGGTGCGCTGCTGATGCTGGACGCGGTCGCTTCGGTCGGTGCCGAGCCGCTGTTGACCGATGAGTGGGGTGTGGACCTGTGCGTCATCGGCGGACAGAAGGCACTGGCCGGGCCCGCCGGAGTGTCCGTGGCCTCGGTCAGCGCCCGGGCGTGGGAGCGGATCGCCGCCAATGAGCAGGCCCCGCGGCGTTCGTACCTGTCGCTGCTGGACTGGAAGGAACGCTGGCTCGACGGCGGGCGTACGGCTCTGCCGCACGCACCGGCCCAACTGGAAATGCTCGCTCTGGAGCAGGCCGCGGACCGTATCGAGGCGGAGGGGCTGGACGCCGTCATCACCCGGCACCGGGCAGCGGCAGCGGCGACCCGGGCCGGCGTACGGGTCCTGGGAGCGCTGACCCCGTACGTGGTGCGTGACGAGGACGCGGCGCCGGCCGCGACAACCCTGCGCGCGCCCGAGGGAGTCGACGCCCGGGAGATCGTGGCCGCCGCCCTCGCGGTGGATGGTGCGGTACCCGTGCAGGCCGCGGCGGGCACGCTGGCCAAGGAGATGATCCGGGTGAACCACTACGGTCGTGCCGCCGACCTCGCCGTGGTCAGGGCCTCGCTGGTGGCGCTGGCCGGCGGGCTTCGTGCGCTGGGCGTCTCGGTGGATGCGGAGGGCGGAGCCGTTGCGGCGGGCGAGGCATGGGACGAGGTGTCCGCCGGCTGAGGGATGTCGGACCGGGGTCGTGTTTCACGTGAAACACGACCCCATGCGGAGGCGCCATGCGCCGCCGTTTCACGTGAAACCAGCTTCACTCGCTCGGGCCCGGGGTAGCCGAAGTGCTCCTCAACGGGCCCGTTTCTGTGCGCCAAGTCGACTGCGCACCAAGGTAGTTGGCCGCTGATGGCTGTGGCGCGGAGCCTGGAGGCGAGCCCGATCGGGCGTACTCCGGTGGCGCGCCAGGTGCTACAGCGACAGGCTGAATGCCGAAGATCCCCACGCGCTGGAGGTTTCCTCCGCAGCGTTTGACGGCTCTCGCTCATGCCCGAGCCCCGGCTCGTGTACTCGACGGCTCACCCTTCCTCGCTACCTCGTCGTGAGTCCCTTAACGATCATGTCCAAACGCTCTCATAGAATCGGAATGAGCGACCCGGTTGGAAGTGCGGAGTGCGCGAAGCGGTTGGGCAGGGGCTTCAGGAGGTCCGGCGATGGCGGAGAGTGGTGCCCGGCGCGGTCTTGCGCCCGGGCGGGCTGATGCGCGGCGCAACAGGGCGCTGGTGCTCCAGGCGGCTCGATCGGCCTTCGAGGAACAGGGGTTGGGGGTGCCGCTCGGGGAGATCGCCCGCCGAGCCGGGGTCGGCGCGGGCACCGTCTACCGCCATTTCCCCTCCAAGGAAGCACTTTTCAGGGCGGCGGTCGTCGAGCGGATCGAGCTTTTCACCGACACCGCAAGGGACTTGGTGGATGTCGACGACCCCGGCGCGGTCTTCTTCCGCTATCTGTCCTCGGTGGTGCGCCTCGCGTCACGGAACAAGGCGTTGTGTGACGCGTTGGAGGCGGCCGGCACGGGTCATTTCGCGCCGTCGCCGGAGGTCGGCCGGGACTTCGACGAGGCGTTGGAATCCCTGCTCAGGAGGGCCCAACTCACCGGCGCGGTACGGCTCGACATCGGGCTCGCCGACCTCAAGGCGCTGCTGGTGGGCTGTCTCTCCATGGAGCAGGTCCGCGCCGGATCGGACGTGGACGGCGGGGCGCCGGGCCGGATGACGGTGCTGATGTGTGATGCGCTGCGCACCCATGACGCGGTAACGAAACTGCCTGGTTCGCCCGGAAACCGTAACGAAACGCGGTGTGCGGAGTGCGGAACGGTGATCGAACCGGCCCGTACCGGCCGCCCTGCGCGCTACTGCGGTGGGGCCTGCCGGCAGCGGGCACACCGGGCGCGGGGCCGGACCCGGCGGATGTGACGCCGTCCCTCACAGCATCAGCTTGAACCCCAGATGGGAGGCCTCGAAGCCGAGGCGCTCGTAGAAGCGGTGGGCGTCGACGCGGGTGGCGTCGGAGGTCAGCTGCACCATCCGGCAGCCCAGCGTGCGTGATTCGGCGATCGCCCACTCGATGAGCTGGGTTCCGAGGCCGCTGCTGCGTTCCTCGCGGTGCACGCGTACGCCCTCGATGATCGAGCGGGTGGCACCGCGCCGGGACAGGCCGGGGATGACCGTGAGTTGGAGCGTGCCGATCGTCCGTCCTTCGCGCGCCGCCACGATCAGGTGCTGGTTCGGGTCAGCGGCCAGCGCCGTGTAGGCGGCGATATACGGAGCCAGGTCGTCCGGCGATTCGCGGGCGGCGCCCAACGGGTCGTCGGCAAGCATCGCGACGATGGCGGGCAGGTCGGCCTCGGTGGCGCGGCGTATCTCGATGTCGCTCATGGGCGCGACCTTATGCCTCGCCGCCTCCGCCGCGCCGACCTGGCCGCCGACCAGTCCAGTCGATGAGAACACGCCGGTCAGCCCGCCACAACGGGCTGTCGGCCAGCCCTGCCCCGCCGGCTCGCCGATCAGTCCTGCGACGACGGCGCGAGCGTCTGGACCGCCGAGACCAGCGGTGCCAGCTCGGGTCGCTGGGCGGCATCCTGCAAGGCCTCGCAGAGCGCCCCGTCATGCGTCGGCCGGGCCTCGACCAGGAGGGCCAGCCCCTCAGGCGTGACGTTCGTATAGATGCCACGCCGGTCGTCGGGGCACAGGTAGCGGGACAGCAGGCCGCGGTCCTCCAGACGGGTCACGAGGCGGGTGGTGGCGCTCTGGCTGAGCACGACCGAGTCCGCGACCTGGTTCATCCGCAGATGCCCGCCCGGTCCGTCGTGCTGCTCGCTGAGGACGTTGAGGACCGAGAACTCACGGACGCTGAGATCGTGCTGCGCCTGCAGGGCGCGCTCGATGTGCGACTCGATGCGGCTGTGCAGAGCCGAGAGCGCGCACCAGCCCTGGGCCAGGGTGGGCGTGGCGGCCGGCGGGCTGCCGGGCGCAGCGGTCTCCGCGGTGTCCGAGGCCGCCGCGGTGTCCGGGGGCTCCGGTGCAGTGGCCGTGGCCTCCACCTGCGGCGCGTCCGCCCTCGCGGCCTTCGCCTGCGGCCGAGCTGCCTGCTTCTCGCGCGTCTGCTGCGTCATCGAAGACCTCCTCATGGGGCGCACGATCCAGGATAGGGCACCGGCGAAATATCCAGCGCTTGCAATTAACCCGCGTCTGCAATTATTGTGGACGCTCGTAAGGGACGGACACAATCATCCGAAGGGATCCGTCATGCCTCTCGCACTCCTGGCTCTTGCCATCGGTGCTTTCGGGATCGGAACGACCGAGTTCGCGGTCATGGGCCTGCTGCCCGACATGGCGGCCGGCTTCGGTGTCTCCATCCCTCTCGCCGGATACGCGACCACCCTCTACGCCCTCGGTGTGGTCATCGGCGCCCCGCTCATGACGGCGCTGGGCACGCGCTTCACGCGCAAGCAGATGCTGATGTTGCTGATGGGCCTGTTCATCGTGGGCAATCTGCTCACGGCCGTCGCGCCCAGCTTCTGGCTCATGCTCGCCGGCCGGATCGTCTCCGCGTTCACACACGGTGCGTTCTTCGGCATCGGCGCCATCGTTGCCGCCGACCTCGTCGCCCCCCAGAAGCGCGCCACCGCCATCTCGCTGATGTTCAGCGGCCTGACCATCGCCAACGTCGTGGGTGTCCCGGCCGGCACGATGCTCAGCCAGCAGTTCGGCTGGCGGACCACCTTCTACGCCATCACCGCGCTCGGTGTGATCGGTCTGCTCGGCATCATCAAGCTGATTCCGGCGCAGCAGGCGAAGGCCGCCTCGCGCATCGGCAGTGAGCTCGCGGTCTTCCGTAACCCACAGGTCGGCCTGGCCATGCTGATGACGATCCTCGGCTTCGGCGGTGTCTTCGCCGCGGTCACGTACCTCGCCTCGATGATGACCGAGGTCACCGGCTTCGCCCCGTCCTCCGTCATCTGGCTGACGGCCATCTTCGGCCTCGGTATGGTCGGCGGAAACCTGGTCTCCGGCCGTTTCACCGACCGCGCCATGATGCCGATGCTGTACGTGTCGATGACGGGCCTGGCGCTCTCGCTGGCCGCGTTCAACTTCACCGCGCACGACAAGATCGCCGCGACGATCACCATCGCGCTGATCGGCATCTTCGGCTTCGCGACCGTCCCGCCGCTGCAGAAGCGGGTCATGGACCAGGCGGCCGCCGCGCCCACGCTCGCCTCGGCCGGCAACATCGCGGCCTTCAACTTCGGCAATGCGCTGGCCGCTTGGCTCGGTGGGCTGGTCATCTCGGCGGGCCTCGGTTACACCGCACCCAACTGGGTCGGTGCGCTGATGACGGCTATTGCGCTCGGTGTGGCGATATTTGCCCACGCCCTGGAGCGGCGTCAGACGGGCCGTGGCCAGGTCGTGGCCGCTGGCGGCGCCACCACGGTCGCCGACGACCCCGTGGCAGCGGCGCACTACTGATGCCCGCGGCGGCCCGTACAACTACGGCCGACGTATGCCCCCGACCGCCGCACCTCACCCCCCGCACCTCACCCCCGGCACCTCATCCCCCGGCACCTCATCCCCCGGCACCTCATCCCCCGGCACCTCACCCACCCCCGCAAGGAACCCCGCAAGGAACCCCTCATGAGCACCTCCCCCTCCTCTCCCACCTCCACCACCTCCCCCACCTCCACCACCTCCCCTTCCACCCCCAGCTTCAGCGCCACCCCTGCCACCGACGACGGCGCTCCCATCGTCCGTCCGCTCACCACCCGCGAGGCGGAGAGCCTCATCGAGGCCGCCGTGCAGGCGGCCGAGGGCAGCGGGGTGCGGGGCAGCGTCAGCGTCCTGGATGCGGGCGGGCATCTGCTCGGCTTCCGTAGGGACGATGCGGCCGTGCTGATCTCCGGGGAGACCAGCACCCGCAAGGCGTTCACCGCCCTCCAGTTGGACGCGCCGACCGCCGACCTAGTCGAGTTGGTACGGCCCGACGGGCTCTTCCATACGCTGCCCACGGCGCTGGACCGGCCGCTGCTCTTCCTCGCCGGCGGGGTGCCCCTCCACCGCGATGGCCGGCTGATCGGCGCGATCGGCTTCGGCGGGGGCGCCCCCGATCAGGACCACCGGATCGCCCTCAGCGCGAT
The DNA here is from genome assembly GCF_042734445.1 of Streptomyces sp. NPDC059649. Lineage (NCBI taxonomy): Bacteria > Bacillati > Actinomycetota > Actinomycetes > Kitasatosporales > Streptomycetaceae > Streptomyces > Streptomyces sp. NPDC059649. Next base: position 250,082 of record NZ_JBHWDV010000003.1, on the reverse strand, counting down.
AGCCGAGGCGGGCCTGGACTGAACCGGACTGAGCGGGAGCGAGACGGTCGACCGCCGGAACGGCCTACAGATCGTCCCTGGCGGCCGAGTGCCCCTCGCGGCGGATCGTCTCTGACGGCCGAGTACTTCCGAGCGTGACGGCTGCGACGGCTACGACGGTTGTGATGGCGACGGCGGCTACGGCGGCTATGACGGTTGAGATGACTGTGACGGCTGTGACGGCCGTGAGGGCCGATCGGCCGCCCGTCAGCTGACGCCCGCGCCCGCCCTGCCGTTTCCCGGCAGCCGACGGGCGCGGGCCTCGGCCGTCCGGTCCTCGCGAAGCTCCTCGCGCAGCCGGCGGCCGCGGCGGGTCGGCCCCCAGGGCTTGAGGACGGAGATCGCGGTCAGGAAGAAGTAGGTGGCCGAGGCGACCGCCGGTGCGATGACGAGGCCGATATCGGGCACTGGCGTACCTGCCGCGGCCTCAGCGGCGAGACGGTCGATGCCCGGACGCAGCGCGAAGACCGAGAGCAGCACCGTGACGAGCGTCAGCCAGAACTTGACGTAGACCCAGCGGTGCCGGGCCAGACCCCAGGGGGTGCCCAGCGACAACACCAGACCGGTGATCAGTGCACCGAAGGCGAGAGGGAGGACCAGCCAGTCGCCGAAGACTTTCATCGCGCGGTAGGCGGCGGCCGCCATCTCGGGGGAGCGGGTGGTCCAACCCGTGATGCTGAGCGCCAGCAGCCCGAGCGTGAGGCCGAGCCAGCTGACGGATACGGCGACATGGAGGACGAGGAGGGCCCGGCGGGCGGGCCGGCTGAGCTGCTGCATACGGTCCACGGTCGTGGCCGGGGCCCTGTCGTACATCTGCCGCCGGGAGTATCCCCGTATACGCGCCCCTGAGTACGGCGTCCCCGAGTGCGGCGTCCCCGAGTGCGGCGTCCCCGAGTGCGGCGTCCTGAGTGCGGTGCGCCTGAGCCTGAGTGCGGTGCGCAGTGCCGCCGCCGTTCGCGGTCGCCGTGGTGCCCTGCCACCTCCGGTCTTCTCCGCACCCAGCTCGACGCTGCCGCCAACCTCCACCCGATCCCACCTCCATCCGACCCCACCCCTACTCCGACCCCACCCCTACTCCGACCCCACCCCGGCTCCGACCGCAGCGCCTGCTCCCGGCCCCCTGTCCTGCCCTCTGCCCACGTGATCGTGGAGTGGCTACTCTCCCGGCATGGGCACGCTGCATCTGTTCGATATGGACGGGACCTTGCTGTACGGGACCGCGGCCGCCGTGGAGATATCCCGGCAGCTCGGTCTCGATCGGGAGATTGCCGAGTTGGAGGGCCGGTTCTTCGCGGCGGAGCTGACACCGGTGCAGTTCGCGCAGCTTGCCTGCGATCTGTGGTCCGCCGAACTGACCGACCTTCAAGTGGCCGCCGCCTTCGACGGCGCCCCATGGCTGGCCGGAATTCGGGAGGTCTGGGCGGATATCCGCGCGCGCGGCGAACGATGCGCGGTGATTTCCCTCTCGCCCGGCTTCTTCGTCGAGCGGCTGCTGGACTGGGGAGCCGACACGGCGCACGGCTCGCGCTGGCCCGCCGTGCCGATCCGGCGGCCGGTGGATCCGGGCGGCATCCTCTCGTCGGCGGCGAAGGTGCGGATCGCAGATGAACTCTGCGTGCGGTATGGGCTGACCCGCAACGACTGTGTGGCGTACGGCGACTCCATGTCGGACACCGAACTGTTCGCCGCGGTGCCCCGGTCCGTGGCGGTGAATGCCGATCACCACGTCAGTGACCTGGCCTCATTCGCCTACACGGGGCGTGATCTGCGGGAGGCGTACGCATTGGTCCGTACCGGCGGGTAATTCCGCGCTTTCTGCGGCGGATTCAGCCGTGTGTGCGCGGGAAATGCGCTCTGTGCCGAGGGCTGCGGATATCGGAGTGGCGTGCGGAGTGTTCCAAGATCAGGGCTTGTGGTTTCAACTACTGCCGGTATGGTCGAGTCCGGCTTGGCGCGGGGTGAGGGCTTCCGCGGGCACGCAGGACGCGGGCGAAGCTCGTCAGCCTAGCGGTTAAGTGGCCCGTGACACCCGGACTTCCGACTGTTTGTCCGTTGTGCTGGACGGGGTGGCATGCTGCTGACGCGGCATCTGCTCCGCATTGCCGCAGGGAAGTGAGATTTGTCCGCTTTAGAGGATGTTGCCGGAATCGCTTGACTCGGTTAAGAATTCCGGCCAGGGCGGGGGAATTCCGGGCAGTTCCGGTCTACGGAAGTGCGAAGACGACCGAAAGACGTTCGAGGCGAGGCAGACCATGGACGCTCCGACCACCACGTCGGCCGATAGTGGCTCTTCTGGCGGCAGCAGCGGCGATTGGGGTTGGTTCACTCCGCCGGCGAAGAAGTCCTCCGAGGAACAACAGGAACAGAATGTCCGGGACCGTCAGGACCCGGACAGTCAGGACGGTCAGCGCCGACCCGGCCAAGGTCAGGACGGCCAGGACCGGAATGCCCCCTACGGAAGTGGCCGAGCCGAGCCCGGCGGCTGGGGCCGACCCCACGGCCAGGATGAGTCGGGCGATCGGGGCGATCGGGGCGAACGCGACTACCGCGGCGTACAGGGCGGGCCTCATGCTCCGAACACCCCAAGCGCTTGGAACGCCCCGAATTCCCCGAACTCCCCGGACTCCGCCCACCAATCCCACGACCGGGAGCGGATACCCAGCCGGCCGGTCAACCCGATCCGGCCGGTAGGCACCGCAGCCGATCGTGGGACGGAGCCGCCGGAGGCCCCGCAGCCGCACCGCGAGCCGCCCAACCCGTTCGGCGAGCCCGGCCCCGAGTACGGTGACCCGGCCCGCCCTTACGGTGACCCCACCCGCCCTTACGGCGACCCCACCCGCCCGTACGGTGACCCTGCCCGTGCGTACGCGGACCCCTCGCGCCCCTATGGCGAGCCGGTTCGCCAGCCGTCCCCAGAGCCCACCGGTAGACAGACTCCGGAGCCCACCCGCCGGCAGGCCCCAGCGCCCACCGGCCGGCCGACTCCGGAGCCCATCCGCCAGCCGTCCCCGCAGCCCAACAGTCAGCCTGCCGAAGAGGCCGCCCGCCGCCAGCCCATGGAGCAGTCGCCCCGCCCGTCCGTATGGGGGCGCGACCCGGCTCGTCCCCACGAGCCCGAGCCGACTCGTCACCACGAGCCCGAGCCCGAGCCCGTCCATGAAGCGGTGCGTCACACGACAGCGGCGCCCTCCCCCAGCGCCACCCCCACCCCCACCCCCAGCCCCGGCGCCCCCAACCCCGGCAATCCCGGCCCCGTTACGGCCGGTCCCGGTGTTTCCGGCTCCAGCATCCCCACCCTCACTCCCCGAACCCCCCGCACCCCCGCCACCGCTACGCCCCACGGTCCGCCCGCTCCCCCCGCCCCCCAGCCCTCCCTGGCGGCGCTCGGGGCCACCATGTCCGAGGCGTCCGCGTCGCCCGACGCGATCCTCATCCGGCGCACCATGGCCGAGATCGAGCCGGTGGCCGACAAGGTCACCTCGTACTTCTACGCGCTGCTCTTCGTCCAGCATCCGGACCTGCGGGCCCTCTTCCCGGCCTCCATGGACACCCAGCGCGACCGGCTGTTCAAGGCGCTGCTCACCGCGGCCAAGCACGTCGACGACACCGAGGTGCTCGTCAGCTACCTCTCCAACCTCGGCCGGGGCCATCGCAAATACGGCACCCAGCCCGACCACTACCCCGCGGTCGGCGAGTGCCTGCTCAGCGCGCTCGCCCGTTATGCCACGAGCAGTTGGGGACCGGAAACCGAGGCCGCCTGGGTGCGCGCGTACACCGCGATCTCCCAGATCATGATCGACGCGGCCGCCGAGAACGAGGCCGTGGCGCCCGCCTGGTGGCAGGCCGAAGTCGTCTCGCACGAGCTGCGCACACCCGAGATCGCGGTGGTCACGGTCCGTCCCGACCAGCCGTACCCGTTCCTCGCGGGGCAGTACGCCAGCATCGAAACGCCCTGGTGGCCGCGGGTCTGGCGGCACTACTCCTTCGCCTCGGCGCCGCGTTCCGACGGGCTGCTCTCCTTCCACGTGAAGGCGGTCCCGGCCGGCTGGGTCTCCAACGCCATGGTCCATCGCGCCCGCCCCGGGGACGTCCTCCGGCTCGGCGCACCGGCCGGTTCGATGACCGTCGACCACACCACCCGCAACGGCCTGCTGTGCGTCGGCGGCGGCACCGGCATCGCGCCCATCAAGGCCCTGATCGAGGACGTCGCCGACCACGGCATCCGGCGCCCGGTCGAGGTGTTCTACGGCGCCCGCAGCGACCACGACCTCTACGACCTCGACACCATGCTGCAACTGGAGCAGACCCACCAGTGGCTCTCGGTCCGTCCGGTCGTCGCCACCGGGCCCGCGGTCCGCGGCGGGACCAGCAGCGAGACCGGTCAACTCCCGGACGCAGTGCGGCAATACGGGCCGTTCCGGGAATACGACGCCTATCTTTCCGGGCCGCCGGGCTTGATCCGCAACGGTGTGGACGCTTTGGTGAGGGTCGGCATTCCGTCCGACCGCATACGGCACGACTCGGTGGAAGAGCTGGTCTCGGTAGGGGATTGAGGTCTTGGCAGAGCACGGCGAACACGGGTCGACAGGGGAGGCGCGGGGGATGCGGGATGAGCCGCAGCCGCAGGGAGAGCGCCCGGGGAGCGACGGCGAGCACCTGGTGCAGCAGAGACTCGGCACGACCCAGCGCGCCGACCGGTTCTACCGGGACCAGGTGCTGGACCACCTCAATACCCGTATGCAGGAGTTCGTCGCCCGGCAGGAGATGTTCTTCCTGTCCACGGCCGACCGGCACGGCGAATGCGATGCGACGTTCCGCGCCGGTCCGCCCGGATTTCTGCAGGTGCTTGACGCGCGCACGCTGGCGTACCCGGAATACCGGGGCAATGGGGTCATGGCGTCCATCGGCAACCTCTCGGAGAACCCCCGTCTCGGCCTGCTGATGATCGACTTCACCCGGGACCGCATCGGTCTGCACGTCAACGGCCGGGCCCGGGTGGTGATGGACGAGGAGATGCGGGCCGGCCATCCCGGTCTGCCGGTCGATCCGGTCCCCGGCCGGCGCGCCCAGTTGTGGGTCATGGTCGAGGTCGAAGAGGCGTACATCCACTGCGCCAAGCACATTCCGCATCTTCAGAAGGTCCCGCCGCAGCAGCGCGGGGCGCGGGCCTGGGGCACCGACGACTTCAAGCGGAAGGGCGGTGACTTCTTCGGCGCGGCGGCCGAGGCGAGCGACCGAGCGCCCTTCCGCCGCCCGGAGCGCAAGAGCGAAGACCTCCGCGGCGGCCTGCACGAGGACCAGGGGGACGAGGCGCCAGCGGCGTACGGGAACGGGGCCGTGGCCGGGACCGGGCCCGGGAACGGGGCTGTCACCGGAACCGAAGTCGGAAGCGGTTCGGCACTCGAAGTCGGAGGCGGTTCAGCACACGAAGACAGCGGGCTCTCCGGCCACCGCACCTCCCATCAGCCCTCCCAGACATCCCAGCCGTCCCAGCCACCCCATCCCTCCCTGACGGGCCTGTCGTCCGATGTCCGGGCGCCTGCCGTCCCGGGCCGGGACGACTTCGTGGGGGAGCTGAACGCGGAGTTCCTCGACCGGGTCGAGCGGGTGCTGGCGCGCGCCCAGCCGCGTCGGCCGGCGGAGGACGAGCCGGAGTTCCGCGGCTGGTTCGACCGACGCGACGCCTGAGGCACCAACCCTGCCGCCGCCCCTGCTCGAAGAGCTCGAAAAGCTCGAAAAGCTCGAAAAGAAGGGCTCACTCAACGGCGGGGCGGCCCGGGACAGGTCTCGGCGCGCGCCGGCGATCTCACCCCAGATCCGGCGCGTGCATCGCCCGTACGCCCTCGATGTTGCCGTCCAGATAGTGCCGCAAGGACAGCGGGACGACCTCGACGGAGGCGATGCCGACCCGGGTGAACGGCACCCGCACGATCTCGTAGTCCCCGCACGGCTCGTCGACCTCGGGGCCGTGCCGGCGGGTGGGGTCCATGGAATCGAGCCGGCAGACGAAGAAGTGCTGGACCTTCACGCCGTCCACCCCGCCGTCACTGAAGTGCTCGACGGTGTCGACGAAGACCGGGACCACGTCCTTGATCTTGGCGCCCAGCTCTTCGTCCAGCTCGCGATGGAGCGCGTCGACGACCGTGGCGTCCTCCGGCTCAACGCCGCCGCCAGGGGTGATCCAGTAGGGGGCCCGTCCCGGCTTGGTGCGTTTGATCAGAATCAGGTCCTCGCCGTCGAGCAGAATCGCGCGGGCGGTGCGTTTGACGACTGGCCGTACGGTCATAGTCGACAGATGCCGCAACCACGCCCTGGTGAAACCCCCGCCCCTCCGTCACCAGCCCACCGGGCACCGCGGCGCGTCTCCGGTCGACCGAGGTCTGCAACTGGTCACCAGTCGACCGCGGACCGCAGCAGCCACTCGTGGGCCCGGGCGATATGCGGCAGACCCAGCGTCCCGGTCCGTACGGCGAGGAAGTACGTGCGCAGCGGGGGCACCGGAGGATCGAGCAGCGCCACGACCTCGCCGCACGCGAGCGCCTCGGCACACAGATAGCGCGGCAGCACGGCCAGCCCCGCCCCGGCCGCGACACATGCCAGCACCGCGCGGAGATCGGCGGCGATGACGGCGGCGGACGCCGCGGGCTTGGCGTCGAAGACCTCGGTCCAGTAGCGGGCGATCAGCGGCAGGCTCTCGTGGACCTCGACGAGCGGTACGGAATCCAGTACGCGGACGCCGCCCGCCTGCAGCACGGCCGGGCCGCCGAATTGCGCCGACCAGGACGGCGCGGCGATCAGCACATGCTCCTCGTCGCACAGCGCGGTGGCGGTCAACAGCCCGCCGCGCGGCCGGGTGGTGGTGACGGTCAGATCGTGGTGGCCGGCCGCCAGCCCGGTCAGCAGCTCGTCCGCTGAGCCGAAGGCGGTGCGGAGGGAGAGGCCCTGGGTGATGAGCGGAGCCAGCGCGGGAAGCGCGCGTTGGGCCATGAACTCCGGTGGGCCGGCGAGATGCAGAGTGCGGGTGACCGACTCCCGATCGAGCCCGGCCTCGGTGATCTCCGTGAGCGCATCGAGGTGCGGTGCCACTTTGTGGGCGAGCTCGTCGCCGACGGTGGTCGGCGTGACACCACGGGCGTAGCGGAGGAAGAGCGGACGGCCCAACTGGCGTTCCAGCGCCCGGATCTGGCTGGTCACGGCGGGTTGGGACAGTCCGAGTAACGCTGCGGCGCGGGTGAAGGAACCGGCTCGGTGCACCGTGACGAAGGTGCGCAGCAGAGCCAGATCCATCCCGTACCTCCTGCGCCCCTCGGAAGCCTGGTCGCGGGCCAGCCATAAAATTGCGGATAGGGCTGTGTCTCTAGCGTGATTGGACACTGACGCTCAGTCAACTAGCCTTGTTCGAGCGGTTGGTTTCACGTGGAACATTCGGTTTCACGTGAAACACGTGGCGGCGCGCACCACACAACCGCGGCCGGCAGGGTGACGAGGGGGGATACCCTGCCGGCCCCTCTCATGTGGCGCCCGGAGACTGTCCGTTCGGGATCTTGGGCTCTCGGGCTCTTCGGGCTCCCGGGCCCTGCGGGTTCTCGGGCCCTGCGGGTTCTCGGGCCCTGCGGGTTCTCGGGCCCTGCGGGCTCCCGGGCCCTGCGGGCTCCCGGGCCCTGCGGGTTCTCGGGCCCTGCGGGCTCCCGGGCCCTGCGGGTTCTCGTGCTCTTCGGGGTGGTCGACGCGGAGCTGAGGCCTGGTCCGGGTCCGGAACACGGTCCGACGCACGACCCTCAGATGCCCCTCATCGGCCGCCACCGCCGCCATCGCCGGCTCAGCCCGCGTCGGCCGTGTCCAGAGCGCGGAGGACATCCGCGATCAAGTCGTCCGGGTCCTCGATACCGACCGAGAAGCGGATGAAGCCCTCGGGGACCGCGTCGCCGCCCCAGCGGGCGCGGCGTTCGGCGCTGGAGCGTACGCCGCCGAAGCTCGTGGCGTCGTCGACCAACGTGAGGGCGGCCAGGAAGCGTTCCGCGTGGGCCTTGTCCGGGAGGGTGAAGGACACCACGGAGCCGAAGTGGCCGGGCCGCATCTGGCGGACGGCGAGCGGATGGGCCGGGTCGGTCGGCAGGCCGGGGTGGCGCAGGCCGGTGACCTCGGGACGGTCGGCGAGTGCGGTGGCGAGCGCCAGCGCGCCGGCCGACTGCTGGCGGACGCGCAGCGCGAGGGTCGCCAGTGAGCGGTGCGCCAGCCAGCTCTCCATGGGCCCGGGGATCGCGCCCACGGTCTTTCGCCACTGCCGTACGTCGTCGGCCAGCGCGGCGTCGCGGGTGCTGGCATAGCCGAGCAGGACGTCGCCGTGGCCGGTCAGGGCCTTGGTGCCACTGGCGACCGAGAAGTCCGCCCCGAGGTCCAGCGGGCGCTGGCCGAGCGGCGTGGCGAGGGTGTTGTCGACCGCGACCAGGGCGCCGCGCCGATGTGCCTCGTCGGTGAGCCGGCGGACGTCACAGACGTCGAGGCCGGGGTTGGAGGGCGTCTCGATCCACAGCAGCCGGGCGCCGTCCAGCACGTCGAGTTGGGCGTCCTGTGCGGTCGGGGCCGTACGGACGTCGATGCCGTAACTCTCCAGCCGCGTGCGGACGGCAGGCAGCAGCTGGTAACCGTCGCTGGGCAGTACCACCGCATCGCCGGAGCGCAGCTGGGAGAAGAGCACGGCGCTGATCGCCGCCATTCCGGAGGCGAACACGACGGTGTGCGCGGTGCCGTCCGGGGATTCCAACTCCCCGATGGCGCGTTCCAGACGGGTCCAGGTCGGATTGGTGTCGCGGCCGTAGGTGTACGGCCCGGCGGCGTCGCCGGGGAGGTGGTAGTGGGCCGCGAACACCGGGCCGGGCAGCGCCGGTTCGAAGGCTTCCGGCTCCGGGAGCCCGGCTCGTACGGCGCGGGTGCCGTCGCCCGTCATGCGTTCTCCTTCTCCTGCGGGTGGTACGGAACCTCCTGCGGGTGGCGTGGCGCATCCTGCGCATGGTCCGAGGCATCCGGCGAAGGGAGCGGGGTCTGCGCGGGGCCCCGGTCGTCGGGCTCCGGTGCGCGCGCCGGAAGCAGCGTCCGCGCGGTGAGCGCGGTGCGGACCTCGGCCAGCAGACCCTCACTCGCCGTCTCGATCATCGCCAGGCACTCCTCAAACCCCTCGAAACCGCCGTAATACGGGTCGGGTACGTCGAGGTCGGCGGCGGCCTGCACCGCGTACGAACGCAGCAGGCGGACCTTGGCGGCGTCCTGCGGTGTGGGAGCCAGCCTGCGGAGCTCGCGCAGATGGCCGGAGTCGAGGGCGATCACCAGGTCGAGGCGGGCGAACCAGGAGGCGCTGAACTGCCGCGCGGTGTGAGCGGTCGGATAGCCGGCCGCGCGCAGGACGGCGACCGTGCGCGGATCGGCGCCGTCGCCCTCGTGCCAGCCACCGGTGCCCGCACTGTCCACCTCCACCAGGCCGTCGAGCCCGTCCTCCGCGACCCGGGCGCGGAAGACGGACTCCGCCATCGGCGACCGGCAGATGTTGCCGGTGCAGACGAAGCAGACGCGGTACGGAACGGTCAACGGTCAGTCCTCGTCGGGAAGGATCATGTGCATCGCCCAGGAGACGACCGAGACGATCACGCCACCGAGCACCGCCGTCCAGAAGCCGTGCACGTGGAAGGCGAGGTCGGCCTTGCCGGCGAGCCAGGAGGTCAGCAGCAGCATCAGCGCGTTCACGACCAGAGTGATCAGGCCGAGCGTGAGGATGAACAGGGGGAGGGACAGCAACTTCACGACGGGCTTCACGAGGAAGTTGACCAGCCCGAAGATCAGCGCCACGAGGATCAGGGTCAATATCTTGCGGCCGGTGTTCTCGCCGGTCAGCGTGATGTCCTTGAGCAGCCAGATGGCGACGGCAAGTGCCGCGGCGTTGGCGAGCGTCTTGACCAGAAAATGCTTCATGGTGAGATCGTCGCAGACGAGTGTGAATCATCGGAGGGGTGCGAACGGCATGAAGGCATTCAGACTGGAGGAACTGGAAGCAGAGCGGGTCGCGAACGAGGGCGCGTACCTGCAGTTCATCCGGGAACGCAACATGTCGGTCGGGTTGTACGCGCTGGACGCCGGCAGCATCGATCCGCAGCGGCCGCACGCCCAGGACGAGGTGTACCTCGTCGTCAGCGGCCGGGGATTGATCACCGTGGGGGCGGAGACCGAGCCGGTGGCGCGCGGCAGCGTCGTCTACGTGCCGGCCGGGGTACCCCACAAGTTCCATCACATCAGCGAGGATCTGCGGGTGATGGTGGTCTTCTCTCCTCCTGAGAGCTAAGGGTCGGGGCCCCGAACCCGTAGGGGATGAGTCAGGGTCGAGCCGGGGCTGCGAGGCCCCCACGGCGGTGTCCGGCGCCCTAGCATCGTGGGTGATGGAAGAACCGGAGGCGGCAGGAGCGCGGCCCGCGGACGGTGCCATCGGCGCGAAACCAGCGCACCGGACAGATAGCGCGGTACGGCAACGGTACAGACAGCGCGACCGACAGAAAGCAGGGCAGAGCAGTGGCTGGTAAGGGGATACTCGCAGGACTTCCGTGGTGGGTCACCTGGGTTGTGGTGCCCGTCATCCTGATCGTGGTCTTCGGCGGCCTGATCGCCTCCGCGCTTCACTTCCTGATCGGTCTGCTGTTCAAGGTCCTCATAGCGGCGGCTCTGATCGCGGGAGTCATCTACCTGGTCCGCCGCTTCACCGGCTCGTCATCGTCCTCGTCGAAGAGCGACTGGTAAGCGACAGGGCTGCGCCCGGGGGCCGCCCACCACGGCGGCTGGCCGGCTGGCGGGCCGCGTGCGTGCTCCCCACCCCGCACGGGGCCGCTGCGCGGGCGGCGGGCCTTCTCTCAGCGGTCGCCCGCCCCCTCGCAATGGCTGCTCGCCTCCTCGTAGTGGCTGCCCGCCCCGCGCAGTCGTGGTCCGCCTGGGCATCCGCTTCCTCCGGCGGGCGATCACGCGACTCGGTGGTCCTGGATGAGGGTGGCCGAAGGCGAAGGCGAAGGTGAGTTCCGGGCCGAGCGTGACTTCGGGCGGGCATGAGCCCGGGCGGCGTGCCCCTGGGCTACGTGACATCGGACGGGCCCGAGCCCTGGGCGGACGTGGTCTTAGACGGACGTGGTCTTGGGCGGACACGGTTCCGGACGGATGTGGCTCCGGACGGATGTGGTCCAAGGTGACGGCGACGTCTGGGCAAGGGTGGGGCCCAGACGATGGTCGGGCCGGGACGCCGGCGGTGCCTCGGACGACAGCACCCAGACAAGGGACGCCCAGGCAAAGGACACCAAGGGACACCAAGGGACATCCAGGCGAGAGACACCAAGGGACACCCAGGTAAGGGACATAGGGACAAACGCTGCCCCGCTTCGGTCCCCCGCTTCTGCTTCTGCCGGTGTCCGCCTTCCGCCTGTGTCCGCCGCTGGGCCAGGCGGGTTAACTCCCTCTGCTTTCGGCCTATCGGCGCGACGTGCGGAGTTAGAGTGCGGACCGCAGACGTCTTCCGGATGGCGACGTTCCGCATGTTGCGTTCGAACGGCGACGCCCGGACGGTGATCCCGGCCGGCGGCGTTCGGACGACGGCGTTCGGACCGTGGCGTTCGAACGTTGGTGTGCGGATGTCGCGGTGCGGTACGGAGGGCGACGTTCAGGAGGCGCTGCATGAGGCGAGGCCGGGACGGGTGTCACCGCGGGGGGACGGGAGACGCGCGCGGGCGCGGGAGCGGTTCCCGCGACCGGGGTGACCGGGCCCCGTGGCGAGCGGAACCTGGGGGTTGGCGTTGGCAATGGCGAATGGCGAATCCGGCTCTCATCCCACCCTGATCGGATCGGTGCAGCGAGCGCTCCGGTTGCTGGAGGCGGTGGGGGCGCACGAGGACGGGGCGCCCGCCAAACAACTCGCCAGAGAGACCGGGCTGCCGCTGCCGACGACGTACCACCTGCTGCGGACCCTGACCCACGAGGGCTATCTGCGCCGGGAGAACGGTGTGTTCGTCTTCGGGGAGGCGGCCGAAGCCATCGGCCGGGCCGGGGCCAGGCGCCGACAGCGGGCCCAGATCTCGGAAGCGTTGGCCCTCGCGGGCCGGGAGTTGGGAGCCGCCGTCTACTTCGCCGTCTACCGCGAGGGTGAAGTGGAAGTCGTGGCGGTGACCGACGACCCGGAACGGCCGCCGGTGGAGGAGTGGGTCGACTTCCGCAGCACCGCACACGCCCACGCGATCGGGCAATGTCTGCTCGCTCAGCTTGACGACGCAACGAGGAAGGAGCATCTGGCCCGCTATCCCGTGCAGTCCATAACCCCGTTTTCCCTGTGCAGCGAGGACGATCTGCTGTGCCGCCTGGATACGGTGCGTCGCGGTCAGGCCGCCTACGAGAGCCAGGAATATGCCCTCGGCACGGTCTGTTCGGCCATTCCGATCCAGGTTGGCGCCGCCGCGGCGGCCCTGGCGATCTCCCTGCCGGCGGAAGAACTGCATCGATTGCGGTCCGTTACGGATCGACTACGAAAAATGGCGGAGGCGACACTAACGACACTCGCCTTCTCTATCAGTATCTGAAAACTCACTCCTTGTGATCTGCCTGCGCCTGGTCGACGATGGCGTCAATAGGGCTATGGGGGATGTTTCCCGGCCATCTCCGATCAAGTGCGGGGCAGTGGTTGATGACCGACACAGTTCAGGCAGAAGTGATCATGAGCTTCGTCGTCTCCGAGGAGCTTTCGTTCCGGATCCCGGTGGATCTCGACTTCGACAGCGCCGATCCGTATGCCGTCCGTCTCACCTTCGACCTGCCCGGCGATGCGCCCGTGACCTGGGCGTTCGGTCGTGAGCTGCTGCTGGACGGGCTGAGCCGGCCGTCCGGCGAGGGCGATGTGCGGATCGAACCGGCCTCGCCTGCGAACCTCAGCGACGTCTTCATCAGCCTTCAAGTAGGCCTTGAGCGCGCCCTGTTCCGGGTGAGTGCGGCGCCCCTGGTCGCCTTCCTGGACCGTACGGACCGGCTGGTCCCGCTGGGCAAGGAAGAGGTCTACGACACCCTGGAAGCGGTCCTGGACCAAATCCTCACCGAGGCCCCCGCCGGCTGACCCGCCTGGCGTTCCTCGCTCCGGGTCCGGGCCGCGCCTAAGTGGCCACGACACCGGATCGTGCCCCTGGCCGCGAGCAAGCCCGGCCCGTTCCTGGCCGGCTGCGCCCTGGTTGTGTCTCCTGGCCGCGACCGGTTCGCGGTTCCTGATGCGACCTGGGTTCATGCCCACTGGCCGGCATCCGGCATCCCGCCCCGCGCGTACGGGGCGGTGGCCTGGTCGCGCCCACCCAGCCGCTCGCCCCGTGGCCCTGTGGCCCGCGGAGGCCCGTGGCGCGGGGCCAGAGGGTTGGGGGTCTGGGGCCCGGGGTCACGCCCTGCGTTCCCGCGTTCCGGGCGGACGGACGCCTCGCGTCGCCAGCCTCCCGCCGCCGGGCCTCCGAGGTCTCCCGAGCCGCATCTCGGATCCCGGCCCCGGGCGTGCGGTCTCACGAACCTTCCTAGTGCGGGCCGCGCCACCCGACCCTCCCCGCCTTGCCCGCCCCACCCGGTCACCCCGCCCCGACCCTCCCGAGGTCCGGGCGTCGGCTCATCGCCTGCGTCGCTTGCCGCGGCTGCCCCGATGGCCGGAGCTGGCGCGGGTGGTGGCTGCTGCTTGCCCTGGCGTCGCGGCCGTCCCCTGGGGCCCGTAGCTGTCCAGTGGGGCCACTGCACCCGGCGTCCCGGGGGCGTCCGGGGAGGCTGCTCTCGCCCGTGTGCCCGGGACGTCCCGTGAGGCTGCTCTCGCCCGTGTGACGGGCTGCTTGCGGTCGGCTGAGACGACGAGGGCTGCCAGGAGGGTCGTCAGGGGGACCGAGGCCACCAGGCCGATGCTGCCTACCAGGGTGCGGACGATCTCTTCGGCCACCACCTCGCTCGTGGCGACCGTGCTGACGCTGCTCTGTGCGATCGAAAACAGCAAAAGCAAAGGTAGGGCGGCGCCCGCGTAGGCGAGTACGAGGGTGTTGACGACGGACGCGATGTGATCCCGGCCGATCCGCATCGCGGCGCCGTACAGCTTCCGCCAGCCGGCCGACGGGTCCGCCTCGCGCAGTTCCCAGATCGCCGCGGTCTGGGTGACCGTCACATCGTCGAGGACGCCCAGCGATCCGATGATGATGCCCGCCAGCAGCAGTCCGTGGATCTCGATGTTCGGATAGAGGCCGTGCACCAGGCCCGTGGTGTCGTCCGTATTACCGGTCAGCAGCGCCCAGTTGATGAACACCGACCCCAGCAGCCCGATCAGCAGCAGCGACGCGAGCGTGCCGAGTACCGCGACCGAGGTGCGGGCCGTCAGGCCATGGCACATGTACAGCGCGATCAGCATGATCGCGCTGCCCCCGACCACCGCCACCACCAGCGGATCGGAGCCCTGGAGGATCGCCGGCAGGATGAACAGCGTCAGGACGACGAAGCTGGCCGCCAGTGCCACCAGCGCCAGCACCCCGCGCAGCCGTCCCACGACGACGACCGCCAGGGCGAAGATGCCCGCCAGTATCCACATCGGTACGGACCGGTCGACATCGCTGACCGAGTACTGGAGTTCCTTCGGCGCCTTGGGGGAGTACGCCACCACGACGTCCTGGCCGGTGGAGTAGTGCCGGAGGGCGTCCGGTGTCACCACCGTCTGGAAGGTGCGTCCGGCGTTCTCGCCCGTGGTGACCTTGATCGTCGCCTGCTGGCAGGGCTTTCCCTTGGCCGCTTCCCCGGTCGGCTGCTGCCCGGTCGGGGAGGGCGGTTGGGGCTGCTGTTCGGCATGCACATCCGCACAGTTCACCTCCGCCACTTTGATCACGCGGGCCCGTTCGGTGGGTTGGTCGAAGCCCACCCCGGACGGTTTGTGTGGTGGCGCGCCGCCCGGCCATAGTACGAACAGGCCGACCGTCACCGCGGCCGCGAACGGAATCAGCACCGCCGCGATCACCTTGCGCAGATGCCGGGAGACAGGCGCGGCCGGCCCATGCCCATGCCCATGGCTGTGCGACCCGTGCGCATGCCCGTGGCCATGGCTGAGGCTGTGACCATTGCCGCTGCCATGGCTCTGCCGATGCCCCTGCCCCTGCCCCTGCCCGTAACCATGGCCGTGCGCCTGCCCATCCCCGCCCCCAGGCTCGTACGGACCCGACTGCGGCCCCGACTGCGGACTCGACTGTGGAGCCGACCGCGGCCCCGACTGCGCGCCGAATTGCGGACCCGGCTGCGGACCGAGTTGCGGATGGGGCTGTGCGCCGGATCGCGGATCGGACTGAGGGTGCGGCTCGTGAGTGCTCACCGCCCGATCATTGCAAGACGTCGGGCTGCTGTCGGCACCCCGTTCCGACGGGCCCCCTGTTCACTCCGCGGCATCGGCCGCTACCGTGGTGCCACCTTTGCAATCGCGGGAGCTCGGAGCACCGGGCTGAGAGGGCGCTGACCTTCGTCCCAGCGGTGTTTCACGTGAAACACCGGCGGACGGATACCGCTGCGTCGACCGCCGAACCTGTTACCGGGTAATGCCGGCGTAGGGAGTTGGGTCTTATGACTCTGCAGGATGCACGCACGCCCGAAAGCGGAAGCAGTGCCAGCGGCGAGCCGAAGGAGATCGGCTGGCACAAGGGCTATGTCTCCGGATCGCGCCCGGACCTGCGGGTACCGGTCCGGCGAGTGCACCTCACCAACGGCAAGGACGTGACGCTCTACGACACGTCAGGGCCATATACCGACCCGAACATCGAAACCGACGTCCGCCGGGGCCTGGCGCCGCTGCGGGAGAACTGGATCATCGCTCGCGGCGACACCGAGGAGTACGCGGGACGGCCCATGCGGCCGGAGGACGACGGCCTCAAGCACACCTCGCCGCGCGGCGGACTCAAGAACCTCGACGCGGTCTTCCCCGGCCGCCCGCGCCAGCCGCGCCGCGGCCGTAACGGCGCCGCGGTCACCCAGCTCGCCTACGCGCGGCGCGGCGAGATCACCGCGGAGATGGAGTACGTCGCCCTCCGCGAGAACGTGAGCCCCGAGTTCGTACGCGACGAAATCGCGGCGGGGCGGGCGGTGCTGCCGGCCAACGTCAACCACCCGGAGATCGAGCCGATGATCATCGGCAAGAACTTCCTGGTGAAGGTGAACGCCAACATCGGTAATTCGGCGGTCACTTCCTCCATCGAGGAGGAGGTGGAGAAGATGACCTGGGCGACGCGCTGGGGTGCCGACACGGTCATGGACCTCTCCACCGGCCGCAACATCCACACCACCCGCGAGTGGGTGCTGCGCAACTCCCCCGTCCCGATCGGCACCGTCCCGCTCTACCAGGCGCTGGAGAAGGTCGACGGCAAGGCGGAGGAGCTGACCTGGGAGATCTACAAGGACACCGTCATCGAGCAGGCCGAACAGGGCGTGGACTACATGACGGTGCACGCCGGTGTGCTGCTCCGGTACGTCCCGCTCACCGCCCGCCGCAAGACCGGCATCGTCTCCCGCGGTGGCTCGATCATGGCCGCGTGGTGCCTGGCGCACCACAAGGAGTCCTTCCTCTACACGCACTTCGAGGAGCTCTGCGAGATCCTCGCCTCGTACGACGTGACCTATTCGCTCGGTGACGGCCTGCGCCCCGGCTCCATCGCGGACGCCAACGACGAGGCGCAGTTCGCGGAGCTGAAGACGCTGGGCGAGCTGAACACCATCGCCAAGCGGCACGGCGTACAGACGATGATCGAGGGCCCGGGACACGTCCCGATGCACAAGATCAAGGAGAACATCGACCTCCAGCAGGAGATCTGCGAGGAGGCCCCGTTCTACACGCTCGGCCCGCTGACCACCGACATCGCGCCCGCCTACGACCACATCACCTCCGGTATCGGCGCGGCGATGATCGCCTGGTGGGGCACCGCGATGCTCTGCTACGTCACGCCCAAGGAGCACCTGGGCCTGCCGGACCGCGATGACGTCAAGACCGGCGTGATCACGTACAAGATCGCGGCGCATGCGGCGGACCTGGCCAAGGGACACCCGGGCGCCCAGGAATGGGACGACGCGCTCTCCGACGCACGCTTCGAGTTCCGCTGGGAGGACCAGTTCAATCTGGCCCTCGACCCGGACACGGCACGCGCCTTCCACGATGAGACGCTGCCCGCCGAGCCGGCCAAGACGGCGCACTTCTGCTCGATGTGCGGGCCGAAGTTCTGCTCGATGAAGATCAGCCGGAGCATCACGGAGCAGTTCGGCGGTGACGAGGCTTCGACTCCCGAGGAGATCGAGGCAGGGATGCTGGAGAAGTCGAAGGAGTTCGCGGCGGCGGGGAACCGGGTGTACCTGCCGTTGGCGGACTGATCGGTAAAGCGGTGAGTGGTGGGGGCTCCTACAGGGCCTCCACTGCGGCCTCCAGCCACTACCGCCTCCGGCACCGCTGCCTCCGGCAACTGCGGCCTCCGGCCACTACCGCCTCCGGCACCGCTGCCTCCGGCAACTGCGGCCTCCGGCCACTACCGCCTCCGGTCACCGCTGCCTCCGGCCACCGCCGCCCGCCCCCTAGTCCGCCGCCTAGTCCGCCCCCTCGTCCGGCCCCCCGTAATCCGGGCTGGTGAAGTCCGGGCTGGAGTAGCGCGGGCGGGAGGCCGAGGAGCCGGTGTCGGGGCTGGAGAACTCGGGGCGGGTGTATCCGAGGTTCGGGATACGGCTCTCGGAGGCCGGAGTGCGACGGGGGACGTAGCGGACCGGGTCGTCGTCCGGGGTGGCCGTGGGGTCGGCGAGCGCCTCGCGCAGAAAGGGCAGCAGCCCGCGCTCCAGCAGGGCGCGCCGCCATGCCTCCCGGGCCTGGTCCAGCGCCTCGTACAGTTCGTCGGCTCTGGCGGACTCGGCGGACGGGCCGTTGCGCAGTGCGGTGATGACCAGGCAGGTCATCGCGACCAGGGAGCCGGCCGCGGTGAGCGCCGCGAACACCCAGCCGACGCTGATCAGCGGCTGGGCCAGCGACTTGTCCGGGCTGACCGCGCGCAGGACGTAGCCGATGACGAGGAAGAGCACGGCGGCGATACCGGCGAGGACCGGGGCGAGCACGGTGACCACCGCCGCCAGCCCGGCACCGGTGTTTCCGGTCTCGTCCGCGGCCGGATCGGTGGCCGGTCCCGGTGCCCCCTCGCCGTCCTCCCCCTCCTTCCGGGCGGGTGCCGCGGGGCCGGACGCCGGGCCGGACGCGGCCGGAGCCGGGGCCCGCAGCTCGGTACGGAGCTGGACATAGCGTTGGTATTCGGCCGTCGCGCAGGCGGCGATGGCGGTGGTCGCACTGAGCGCCATCGTGCGCAACTGCTCGTTGTTCAGATGCTTTCCCGTGGCGGCGGTGAGGTCGTCCGGGCGGTATTCCGCGGTACGCAGCGCCTCATCAAGGAGCCGCGCGAATTCCGCGCGGTCCTCGTTCAGCAGGTGCGGAGCGCTGTTCATGTGCATCCCCCGATGCTCCGTAGGGCCGTACGGCCGGCGTGGGCCGGGCAGTGGGCGGAAACGGAGGAGAGCCTGCTACGGATAGACCGATGGTAGAGCGACTCCGGTACGGGGTGACAGAGAGTTTGCGGAAATTGAATAACCGCCCGACCGGATCCCGTCGGTCTCTCCCCTCGTTCCTGCCCGTACCGACCGTCCTGCCGGCCCGGGGGATACCTGCCCCGGGAACGCTCAGCCAGTCAGGGGGAGTTGGACGACCAGCAGCTTTCCGGCCATCGTGATACCGCCGTCCATGGCGATGGCCAGACCGTCGGCGTAGACGTGCGGACCGTCGACCGCGATGCCGTCGCCCTCGCCGTCCTCCGTGCCGACCTCGCCCAGGAGGTACGGGATCGGGCTGTGGCCGTGCACGACCCGGTCGCCGCCGTAGGCGTCGAGGAGTTCGCGTACGGCCTGCGAGCCGGCCTCGTCGCGGAAGGCGAAGCGCTTGGTGAACTTCCGGAAGAGGTCCCAGACTTCGTCGGCGTCGCTGCGGGTGAGGACCTCGTGGACGGTGTCGTTGACGGCCTCGATGGAGTCGCCGTATTCGAGGTAGGCGGTGGTGTCGGAGTGCACGAGCAGATGCCCGTCCTCCTCCATCACGGCGTCCAGCCGGGCCATCCACTGCAGGTGGTGGTCCTCCAGGCGGTCCATGTCGGTCTTCTGGCCGCCGTTGAGGAGCCAGGCGGCCTGGAACGAGGCGGTGCCGGCGCCGGACTGCACCGGGGTGTCGCCGAACCGCTTGGCGCCCAGCAGCAGCAGCTCGTGATTGCCCATCAGGGCCTTGCAGTAGCCGCCGGCCGCCGCGGCCTCCGCGGACAGCTGCATGACCAGGTCGATCACGCCGATGCCGTCCGGGCCGCGGTCGGTGAAGTCGCCGAGGAACCACAGCCGGGCGTTGCCGGCCGCCCAGCTGCCGTCGGCGTCGATCAGGCCCTCGGCGGCCAGCGCCTCGCGCAGCTCGTCGTAGTAGCCGTGCACATCACCGACGACGTAGAGGGGGCCCATGCCCCCGGGCGCGTCGGAGCTCATGGCCGGTTCGGGGACCACGACGGACGGCCGGTCGATGAGCGTGTCGGTACGTCCCGGCGTGACGACCGGGAGGTCGCGGGCGGTCGGGGTGTAGTCCTCGGGCAGCTCGGCGGGCTGGGTGGCCGGCGGCACCGCGGGGGGCGCGGTGGGCGGCGCGACCGGGGGGCCGGCGGGCAGATGGAGCGGCGGGCCGGGCGGCGGCACGGGGGACCCTGCGGACGCACCGGCGGACATTCCGGGCGGCGGAACGGACGCCGGAGCTTGTCCTGCCATGGTCCACACCATGGGTCCCTGACTGGCCCCCTGAGTCATCGACCCCTCCACCGTTGCGCCGCCGTGCACCTCTCGGACCTTGCCTGGTCGACGGCGGTCCGCGGTGTCGTGCGCCCATCATAGGAATGCCGATCGCGGGTTGTGACGCACCCGGGGGTGGTCAATCCGCAGGAGCCTGGCATTCGCGGATGATTTCTCCCGGGATCGCCCTGTTTTTTCTGCGTCAACGCGGGCGCCCCGGCGTCGTCCGGCGCGCCCGATCGTTCGTGTTCGGCGGCACGTTCAGTCGCCGGCCGGTCCTCGTGGCGGGCTGACGGTCGTGCGCGGGGACCGTCGCTGGGAGGAGGTGCGCACGATCAGATCGGTCGGTATCACCTGCTCGATCGGGCGTCCGGTGTCGAGTCCCTCGATGGCGTCGATGAGGATCTGCACGACGGCGGTGCCGATCCGGCGCGGTTTGAGGGAGAGCGTGGTGATCGGCGGTTCGGTCGTGGCGTAGACGGTGGACTCGCTGCAGCAGACCAGCAGCAGGTCCTCCGGGACGCGCAGGCCGTAGCGCCGGGCGGCGGCGAGCAGATCGGTGCCGTTGGGGTCGAAGAGGCCGTAGACGGCGTCCGGCCGGTCCGGGCGGGCGAGCAGCCGGTCGGCGGCCACCGCGCCCGCGCACGGGTCGTGGGCCGGGTACGACTCGTAGACCGGGTCCTGTCCGACCCGCTCGCACCAGTGCAGGTAGGCGGTGGTCGAGAGGCGGGTGTAGGTGTCGGTGGTGGTGCCGGTGAGCAGGCCGATGCGGCGGGCGCCGGCGTCGGCGAGGTGGTCGAGCAGGCCGAGGACGGCTGCCTCGTGGTCGTTGTCGACCCATCCGGTGACCGGCAGGGCGCCGCCGGGGCGGCCGTCGGAGACCACCGGGATGCCGTGCCGGACGAGTTCGGTCACGACCGGGTCGCCGTCGGCGGGGTCGATGACGACGGTGCCGTCCAGGGCGACGTTGGACCACACGTCGTGCCGGGAGGTCGCGGGGAGGATGACCAGCGCGTAGCCGCGGGCCAGGGCCGCGGAGGTGGCCGCTCTGGCCATCTCGGCGAAGTACGCGAACTCGGTGAAGGTGAAAGGTTCATCCCCGTACGTGGTCACGGTCAGGCCGAGGAGCCCCGACTTTCCGGTACGGAGGGTGCGGGCGGCTGCGGACGGGCGGTAGCCCAGCCGGTCGGCCACCTCGCGGACATGGCTACGGGTGGCATCCGGAAGCCGGCCCTTGCCGTTGAGCGCGTCGGAGACGGTCGTGATCGACACACCGGCTGCGGCGGCCACATCGCGGATGCCCGCCCGCCCCAGCCGGCGGCCGGTCGCCCGGCTCACCTGGTGCTTCCCTGCTGCTGTCATGGCGAGCCGATAGTAGGGCTCGGTAGGGCCATTCGCGGGGCGTTGACTGCGATGGCGGAAAGGCACGTTTCTGCAAGGTGATTTACCGTCAAATACCTTACGAATAAAGGTAGTTGTGGGTTGCACTAGCTGTTTGAGGGGAGATTTACCGGCTCGACCTGTCGATCGGTTCAGGTCTCGAAGAGGTCTCAAGTCACCTTGACGAGGGATGCGCGCCACGGCGCAGGCCACCGGCGCGCGGCGGCGAGCGGGGCGCGCCCCTCAGGTCTCGCGCTGGCCCCGTCCGGGTGATCTTGGTGCACGGGTGCGGAGGGTTGCGCCGCGCGCACGCGTTCCGGCCGGGGCTGCCGCCGAACGGGTCAATCCTCTTAAGGTGTGCAGTATTGGAGATGGACGGGACGGTCGAGGAGGACCTGCGGTGAGCGAGAAGACCCCGAAGCTGCGTACGGCGCTGGACGGTATCCCCACCTACAAGCCGGGGCGGCCGGCGCCGGCCGACGGTCCCGTCACCTACAAGCTGTCCTCCAACGAGAACCCCTATCCGCCGCTGCCGGGTGTCCTGGAGAGCGCGGTGACCGCCGCGGGGGCCTTCAACCGTTACCCGGACATGGCCTGCACGGGCCTGATGGCGGAGCTGGCCGACCGGTTCTCGGTGCCGGTGGAGCACCTGGCGACCGGCACCGGGTCGGTGGGTGTGGCCCAGCAGCTGATCCAGGCCACGGCCGGCCCGGGCGACGAAGTGATCTACGCCTGGCGGTCGTTCGAGGCGTACCCGATCATCACCCAGGTGTCCGGGGCCACCTCCGTACAGGTCCCGCTGACCTCCGGTGAGGTGCACGATCTCGACGCGATGCTCGCGGCGATCACCGACCGGACCCGGCTGATCTTCGTCTGCAACCCCAACAACCCCACCGGTACGGTCGTCCGCCGTGCGGAGCTGGAGTCGTTGCTGGACCGGGTGCCGGGCGACGTCCTGGTGGTGCTGGACGAGGCGTACCGCGAGTTCATCCGCGATGCCGAGGTGCCGGACGGGATCGAGCTCTACCGCGACCGCCCCAACGTCTGCGTGCTGCGGACCTTCTCCAAGGCGTACGGCCTGGCCGGGCTGCGGGTGGGGTTCGCGGTGGCGCACGAGCCGGTGGCGGCGGCGCTGCGGAAGACGGCGGTGCCGTTCGGGGTGAGCCAGCTGGCGCAGGACGCGGCGGTGGCGTCGCTGCGCAGCGAGCAGGCCCTGCTGGAGCGGGTGGACGCGCTGGTGGCCGAGCGGACGCGGGTGGTCGACGGGCTGCTCGGGCAGGGCTGGACGGTGCCGGAGACCCAGGCCAACTTCGTCTGGCTGCGGCTGGGGGACCGTACGACCGACTTCGCGGCGGCGTGTGAGCGGGCCGGCGTGGTGGTGCGGCCGTTCGCCGGCGAGGGCGTCCGGGTCACGATCGGGGAGACCGCGGCGATGGATCTGTTCCTGCAGGCGGCGGAGGAGTTCCGCAAGGCGCTGTAAGCCGCTGAAAGACGCCGGCAGGCGCGCTGGAAGGCCCTGCAAGGCGTTGCGCGGCGGTATCGAGGCCGCGGGTCCGCCGACCCGCGGCCTTCCGCTCGGGGTGCGGCGTCGCTCACGCCTGCTCTATGCGGATGGGGTCGCCGCTGCGGACGGTGGCCAGCGCCCGCGGATCGCCGTCGATGCGGCCCAGCACATTGCAGGGGGAAGCCAGCCGGGGCTCGTCGCCCTCGGAGATCGGCGTGGGGCCGTAGGGGAGCGCGAGGGCGTTGCCCGGTGGCCAGAAAGCGACGGTGCCGGCGTCGACGACCTGGCGGGCGTCGGGTTCCAGCGCGGGTGAGAGCCCGGTGTCGAAATAGACCTCCTCGCCCCAGGTGTGGGCGGTGGCGTCGATCGGGAGGGCGGCCATGAGGGCCGCCGCGCTCGGGGTGTCGTCGAGGGTCGCGGTCAATTGCCCGGCGGGCCAGGTGATACGGATCTTCATGGCGATGAATTCAACAATGTGTTGAAGGCTCGCGGAAGAGGGTGTCCACACTCGGAGAAAGGGCGCCTGCGACCTCCGTGGAAATGTTCATATGCCATGGATTCGAGCGTGACCGCAGTCACGTACCCCCCTTACTCAAGGGCGAGGAGCCATGGGAGATAATTGCTTGTGAATGTGAACGCGTTCACAAGCCCGTCCCGGTATTTACCGCTTTGTGTGACGCAAAAGGGACATTGCCGTTGGCAAACGGCGAGGTAAGGAGCACGGCATGGAACTGGCCTTGGCGCCGGAGACACTGGCGCGATGGCAATTCGGCATCACCACCGTCTACCACTTCCTCTTCGTCCCCCTGACGATCTCGCTCGCCGCTCTGGTGGCGGGACTGGAGACCGCATGGGTGCGCACGGGCAAGCAGCAGTACCTCAAGGCCACGAAGTTCTGGGGCAAGCTGTTTCTGATCAACATCGCGATGGGCGTCGTCACCGGCATCGTGCAGGAGTTCCAGTTCGGCATGAACTGGTCCGACTACTCGCGGTTCGTCGGTGACGTCTTCGGTGCCCCGCTGGCCTTCGAGGCGCTGATCGCGTTCTTCTTCGAGTCGACCTTCATCGGCCTGTGGATCTTCGGCTGGGACAAGCTCCCCAAGAAGATCCACTGCTTCTGCATGTGGATGGTCTCCATAGGCACGATCCTGTCGGCGTACTTCATCCTGGCCGCGAACTCCTGGATGCAGCACCCGGTCGGCTACAAGTACAACGCCACCACCGGCCGCGCCGAGCTCACCGACTTCCTCAAGGTGCTGACCCAGGACACCACCCTGGTCGTCGTCTTCCACACGCTGACCGCGGCCTTCCTCACCGGCGCCGCCTTCATGGTCGGTATCTCCGCCTTCCACCTGATGCGCAAGAAGCACATCAAGGTCATGCGGACCTCGCTGCGGCTCGGGCTGATCACCCTCGTCATCGCCGGCATCCTCACCGCGGTCAGCGGTGACCAGCTCGGCAAGGTCATGTTCAAGCAGCAGCCGATGAAGATGGCCGCCGCCGAGGCGCTCTGGGACAAGGAGGCGCCGGCGCCGTTCTCGGTCTTCGCCTACGGAGACGTGGAGAAGGGCCACAACAAGGTGGCCATCGAGATACCCGGCCTGCTCTCGTTCCTGGCCCACGACGACTTCTCCTCGCCGGTCCCCGGCATCAACGACGTCAACAGGTCCGAGCAGCAGAAGTTCGGCCCCGGCGACTACCGGCCCAACATCCCCGTCGCCTACTGGGGCTTCCGCTGGATGATCGGCTTCGGCATGTCGTCGTTCGCCATCGGGCTCGCCGGGCTCTGGCTCACCCGTAAGAAGTTCTGGCTGGCGCCCGGGCTGCGCACGGGCGACGAGGAACCACCGAAGCTCGCGCTCACCAAGAACAAGGTGCTCGGCGCCCGCCTCAGCAAGTGGTACTGGTCGCTCGCCTTCGTCACCCTCGGCTTCCCGCTGATCGCCAACTCGTGGGGCTGGATCTTCACCGAGACCGGCCGGCAGCCCTGGGTCGTCTACGGCGTGCTGCGCACCTCCGACGCCGTCTCCCCCGGCGTCTCCCAGGGCGAGGTGCTCACCTCGATGATCGTCTTCACCACGCTCTACGCGATCCTCGCCGTGGTCGAGGTCAAGCTGCTGGTGAAGTACGTCAAGGCCGGGCCCCCGGAGCTCACCGACGACGACCTCAACCCGCCCACCAAGATCGGCGGGGACAGCGCCGACGCCGACCGGCCGATGGCCTTCTCGTACTAGGAGGCGACCGTGCAACTCCACGACGTCTGGTTCGTTCTCATCGCCGTCCTCTGGACCGGATACTTCTTCCTCGAAGGATTCGACTTCGGGATCGGCGTCCTCACCAAGCTCCTCGCCCGCGACCGCAGCGAGAAGCGGGTACTGATCAACACCATCGGCCCGGTCTGGGACGGCAACGAGGTCTGGCTGCTCAGTGCGGGCGGGGCGACCTTCGCCGCCTTCCCCGAGTGGTACGCCACCCTGTTCTCCGGCTTCTACCTGCCGCTGCTGCTGATCCTGGTCTGTCTGATCGTGCGCGGTGTGGCCTTCGAGTACCGCGCCAAGCGGCCCGAGGAGCGCTGGCAGCGCAACTGGGAGCACGCGATCTTCTGGACCTCGCTGCTGCCCGCGGTGATGTGGGGCGTGGCGTTCGGCAACATCGTGCGCGGGGTGAAGATCGACGCGCACAAGGAGTACGTCGGCGGCCTGCTCGATCTGCTCAACCCGTACGCGCTCCTCGGTGGCCTGGTCACGCTCACCCTCTTCACCTTCCACGGCGCGGTGTTCGCCTCGCTCAAGACGGTGGGGGACATCCGGGAGCGGGCGCGCAGGGCGGCGGGCGTCCTCGGACTGGTCGCGGCCGTGCTCGCGGTCGGTTTCCTGGGCTGGACCCAGGCCGACAAGGGCGACGGCAGCAGCCTGATCGCCATGATCATCGCGGTGGCCGCGCTGGTCGCGGCGCTGGGCGCCAACAGGATCGGGCGCGAGGGGTGGGCGTTCGCCTTCTCCGGACTCACCATCGCGGCGGCGGTCGCCATGCTGTTCCTCACGCTCTTCCCGAACGTCATGCCGTCCACGCTGAACGAGGGCTGGAGCCTCACGGTCAGCAACGCCTCGTCCAGCCCCTACACCCTGAAGATCATGACCTGGTGTGCGGGGATCGCCGCGCCCCTCGTGATGCTCTACCAGGGCTGGACGTACTGGGTGTTCCGTAAGCGCATCGGCACCCAGCACATCGCCGAATCCCACTAGCCGAAACGCCGCCCCTCGGGGCGGCACCGGCAGGATGGAATGTTTCACGTGAAACCCGTCGACCCGCGCCTGCTCCGTTACGCCCATGCCACCCGCGGCTTCCTCATCGCGGTGGTGCTCCTCGGGCTGGCCGGAGCGGGCCTGGTCGTCGGCCAGGCGATGCTGATCGCCGAGATCGTGGTGGGCGCCTTCCGGCACGGCCTCGGTCCCGGCGGTCTGGCCACTCCCCTGGCACTGCTCGCCGCGGTGTCCGTGGGCCGCGGTCTGGTCTCCTGGCTCACCGAGCTGGCCGCGCACCGCGCCAGCGCGGCGGTGAAGTCCGAGCTGCGGATGCGGTTGGTCGAACGGGCGGCGCGGCAGCGTCCGGAGCGGGCCACCGGCGAGCTGACCACGCTCGCCACCCGCGGCATCGACGCCCTCGACGACTATTTCTCCCGCTATCTGCCGCAGCTGGGGCTGGCGGTCGTCGTCCCGGCCGCGGTCCTGGCCCGGATCGTCACCGGTGACTGGATCTCCGCGCTGACGATCGTCCTCACGCTGCCGCTGATCCCGCTCTTCATGATCCTCATCGGCTGGGCCACCCAGTCGCGGATGGATCGTCAGTGGCGGCTGCTGGCCCGGCTGTCCGGGCATTTCCTCGATGTCGTCGAGGGCCTGCCCACCCTCAAGGTCTTCGGCCGGGCCAAGGCCCAGGCCGCCGCGATCCGCACCATCACCGGCGAGTACCGGCGCGCGACGCTGCGCACCCTGCGGATCGCCTTCCTCTCCTCGTTCGCCCTGGAACTGCTCGCCACGATCTCCGTCGCGCTGGTCGCGGTCGGCATCGGCATGCGGCTGGTGAACGGCGAACTCGATCTCTACACCGGGCTGATGGTGCTGGTGCTCGCGCCCGAGGCGTATCTGCCGCTGCGGCAGGTGGGGGCGCAGTACCACGCGGCGGCCGAGGGGCTCGCGGCGGCGGAGGAGATCTTCGCCGTGTTGGAGGCGCCGCTGCCGACGCCCGGCACCGCACCGGCGCCCGAGGGCACCGCACTGACCGTCGAGAACCTCGTGGTCCGCCACCCGGGACGGACCGCGGACTCGTTGCCCGCCACCTCGTTCGAGGTCCGCCCCGGCGAGACCGTCGCCCTGGTCGGCCCCTCGGGCGCGGGCAAGTCCACGCTGCTCGGCGTGCTCCTCGGCCTCACCGCACCGACCGGGGGCCGGGCCCTGGTCGACGGCCACGACATCGCCTCGCTCTCCCCCGACAGCTGGCGGCAGCGGATCGCCTGGGTGCCCCAGCGCCCGCAACTGTTCGCCGGGACCGTCGCCGAGAACGTACGGCTGGCGCGGCCGGACGCGGACGATGCCGCGGTGCGCGCCGCCCTCGCCGACGCCGGTGCGCTGGACTTCGTCGAGGCGCTCCCCGACGGCCTGGCGACCCGGCTCGGCGAATCCGGTGCCGGCCTCTCCGCCGGGCAGCGGCAGCGGCTGGCGCTGGCCCGGGCCTTCCTCGCCGACCGGCCGATCCTGCTGCTGGACGAGCCGACCGCGAGCCTGGACGGCGAGACCGAGGAGGCGATCGTCGCCGCGGTCGGCCGGCTCGCCGCGGGCCGGACCGTGCTGCTCGTCGTCCACCGCCCGGCGCTGCTGGCGGTGGCCGACCGGGTCGTGCGACTGCCGGACATCGCTTCTGACGTGCGGGAACCGGCTCTGGACGCGGGCGTGCGGGAACCGGCGGTGGACGCGGGCGTACGGGCGGGCCGTGGCGCCGCGCAGGCCCCGGCCGTCGCGCCGGACGCTCCCGCCGACCCCGCTCCGGACCTCACCGCCGACCCCGGCGACGGGCTCGATCTCGCTCCCACCCGGGCCTCGGCCCCCGCCCGCCTGCGGCGGACGGCGCGGGCCCGGCGGGCGCGTTTCGCGCTGGCGCTGCTGCTCGGCAGCCTCGCCCTGGGCAGCGCGGTCGGCCTGATGGCCACGTCCGGCTGGCTGATCTCGCGGGCCGCGCAACAGCCGCCGGTGCTGTACCTGATGGTGGCGGTGACCGCGACCAGGGCGTTCGGCATCGGGCGCGCGGTCTTCCGGTACGCCGAGCGGCTGGTCTCCCACGACGCGGTCCTCCGCATGCTCGCGGACGTCCGGGCCGCCGTCTTCCGGCGGCTGGAGCGGCTGGCGCCGGCCGGGCTCGCCGAGCGCCGGCGCGGCGATCTGCTGTCACGGCTGGTCGCCGATGTCGACGCGGTACAGGACCACTTCCTGCGCTGGCTGCTGCCCGCCGGGGCGGCGGCGCTGGTCGGTGCGGGCGCCGTCGGCTTCACCGGCTGGCTGCTGCCCGAGGCCGGCGCGATCCTCGCCGCCGGACTGCTGCTCGCGGGCGTCGGGGTGCCGCTGCTCTCGGCCGCGCTGGCCCGGCGGGCGGAGCGGCAGCTGGCCCCGGCCCGCGGCCGGCTCGCCACCCGTGTCGTCGATCTGCTCACCGGGACCGCCGAGTTGACGGTGGCCGGCGCGCTGCCGGCCCGTACCGAAGCGGTGCGGCGGGCGGACCGCGAGCTGACCCGGATCGCGGCCCGGTCGGCGACCGTGGCGGGCACCGGCGCCGGGCTCTCGGCGCTGCTGTGCGGGCTGACCGTCGCCGCCGCCGCGGTGGCCGGCGTCCAGGCGGTGCACACCGGGCGGCTGGCCGGGGTGGCGCTGGCGGTCGTCGTGCTCACCCCGCTCGCCGCGTTCGAGGCGGTGACCGGGCTGCCGCTCGCCGTGCAGTACCGGCAGCGGACCCGGCGCGCGGCCGAGCGGGTCTTCGAGGTGCTGGACGCGCCCGACCCGGTGCGCGAGCCGGCCGCCCCCGCGACGCCTCCCGAAACGCCGTTCCCGCTGGTCGTACGCGGTCTGACCGCCCGCCACGCCGGGCAGGACCGGCCCGCGCTGGACGGCGTGGACCTCACGCTGGCGGCCGGGCGGCGGATCGCCGTGGTCGGTCCGTCCGGGTCCGGCAAGACCACCCTGGCGCAGGTGCTGCTGCGCTTCCTCGACCCGGAAGCGGGCAGCTACGCGCTGGGCGGAACGGACGCCCGGGTGCTGGACGGCGATGCGGTCCGGCGGCTGGTCGGGCTGTGTGCGCAGGACGCGCACCTCTTCGACAGCTCACTGCGGGAGAACCTCCGGCTCGCCCTGCGGGACCGGCGCACCGACCCGGACGAGGACGCGGACCGGGCCTTGTGGGACGCGCTCGGCCGGGCCCGGCTCGCCGACTGGGTGCGCGGGCTGCCCGACGGCCTGGACACCATGGTCGGTGAGCACGGCGCCCGGCTCTCCGGCGGTCAGCGGCAGCGGCTGGCTCTGGCCCGTGCGCTGCTCGCGGACTTCCCGGTGCTCGTCCTGGACGAGCCCGCCGAGCACCTCGACCTGGCCACCGCCGATGCCCTGACCGCCGATCTGCTGGCCGCGACCGAGGGCCGCACGACGCTCCTGATCACCCACCGCCTCACCGGGCTCGACGCCGTCGACGAGGTGCTGGTGCTGGACGGCGGACGGGTCGTGCAGCGCGGCGCACCGGCGGAGCTGGCCGCGGCCGACGGCCCGTTCCGGCGGATGCGGGAGCGCGAACGGGCAGTGGACGCGGCGTACGGCATGGCACCGGCGCTCTGACGCTTTTGCAGGTAAATGGCCTCTTATGGGGGGCCTGATTAGGCTCGTGGGCATGGACCGCGCCTCCGCCCGCACGGACCCGCCCGGGCCCGACCCCCTGCACGCCGCCACCGAGGCCACCCGCAGCCTGCGGGGCCTGTCGTCCGAGCTGACCGCCCGGGTTCCGCAGCTGCTGGAGGCGATGCGCACGGTCGGCGCGGGGCTCGATCTGCACCTCACCCTCGACCGGATCGTGCAGACCGCGGCCGAACTCGCCGATGCCCGCTACGCCGCCATCGGGATCATCGACGACGCCCGCGAGGGGCTGTCGGACTTCGTGACGTACGGCGTCAGCGCGCGCGAGCACGAGCGGATCGGCGCGCTGCCGGACGGCCACAAGGGGTTGCTCGGCGCGCTCATCCACGACCCCCGAGCGGTGCGCCTCGCCGACCTCGGCCAGGACCCGCGCTCGGCCGGCTTTCCCGCGGGGCACCCGCCGATGCGCACCTTCCTGGGAGTGCCGATCCGCGTCCAGGGCGAGATCTTCGGCAACCTCTATCTGACCGAGAAGCGCGGCGGCGGGGAATTCAGCGAGGAGGACCTGCACATGGTCCGGGTGCTCGCCACGGAGGCGGGCATCGCGATCGGCAACGCCCGGGTGTACGCGGCGACCCGCCAGCGGGAACGGTGGATCGACGGTTCGGTGGCGGTCACGACCGAACTCCTGGCGGGCAGCGACGTCGACGACGCCCTCGCCGTGGTGGCCGAACAGGCCAGGAAACTGGCGGATTCGGCGGCGGGCATCGTGCTGCTGCCCGACGACGAGGGCGGGCTGGAGATCGTCGCCGTGTCGGCCGACGACCCCACCGGCATCCTGGGGACGCACATCCCGCCCGACAGCCCGGTGGCCCGGCAACTCCTCGACGGCGAGCCGGTGTTCGTCGACGATTCGGCCAGCGACCCCCGGATGGTCACCGACATCGCGGCCCGCTTCGGTCCCAGCATGCTGCTGCCCCTCAAGAGCGGCGGCCGGGTCCTGGGCACCCTCGCCACCCCACGGGCCCGGGGCGCCCGGCCGTTCACCGCCGCCGAGCGGACGCTGGCCACCCAGTTCGCCGCGCAGGCCGCGCTGGCGCTGGTACTGGCCGACGCCCAGCGCGTCCGGGAGCGGCTGGCGGTCTACGAGGACCGCGACCGGATCGCCCGTGACCTGCACGACCTCGTGATCCAGCGGCTCTTCGCCACCGGCATGATGCTGGAGGGCGCCCAGCGCAGGTCCGTCGTCCCGGAGGTGGCGGCGGGCATCGGCAAGGCCGTCGACGAACTGGACGTCACCATCCAGGAGATCCGGACCGCGATCTTCGCCCTCCAGCAGAGTCCGGTGGAGGCGCCGTCGGGCCTGCGGACCCGGGTACTGCGCGAGATCGGCACCGCCGCCGTACCGCTCGGCTTCCAGCCGTCGGCCCACTTCGTCGGCCCGGTCGACTCCCGGGTCGGCGAGCTGACCGGAAAGAACCTGATCGCTGCGCTGCGCGAGGCGCTGTCCAACGCCTTCCGGCACGCCCAGGCCTCCCGGATCGACGTCGTGGTCGACGCGACGGTCCAGCTGCCGGACGGCACCGACGGGGTCCGGCTGACCGTCGCCGACGACGGCATCGGCATCCCGTCCGGCGGCCGCCGCAGCGGTCTGCGGAACCTCGCCAAGCGCGCGGAGTCGCTGGGCGGCTCCAGCACGTACGGGCCCGGGCTGGGCCTGGACGGCGCGGGCACGACGGTGACCTGGGAGGCGCCGCTGTGAGCCGCCGCGCCGACCGGGTGCGGCTCAGGCGCGCGCGGCACCCCGCTCGGCGCACCGCCGCAGGATCTGCTCGATGACCAGCGCGACGCCGTCCTCGTTGTTGGACGCGGTACGGCCCGTGGTGGCGGCCAGCACCTCCGGATGGGCGTTGGCCATGGCGTACGAGGTGCCGGCCCAGCTCAGCATCTCTATGTCGTTCGGCATGTCCCCGAAGGCGACGACCTCCTCCCGGGAGATGCCGCGTGCGGCACAGCAGTGGGCCAGGGTGCCGGCCTTGCTGACGCCCGGGCCGCTGATCTCCAGGAGGGCGGTGGGGCTGGAGCGGGTGAAGGACGCCAGATCGCCCGCGGCCGACCGGGCCAGCGCGAGGAACGCGTCCGGTTCGAGGTCGGGGTGGTGCGCCAGCAGCTTGATGACCGGCTGGTCGGGGAAGGCGGGCGGCTCCGCGTCGCCGGCCGGGTGGCCCGCCCCGTCGGGCCCCAGCGGCGCCACGAAATCGTCGGCCAGCAGCTTCTCGGCCGGCGCCACGACCGCGGCCGGGTCCAGCAGGAGGGGCGGGTACTGCGGTTCGTAATGGATGCCGCTGGTGCGCTCGACGGCGAACGAGGTGCCGGGCGCGGCGCTGCGCAGGGCGTCCACGACCTCCCGTGCGAGCGCCTGGTCCAGCGGGCTGACCTCGACGATCCGGCCGCCGCGGTGCAGATCGACGACGGCCGCGCCGTTCGCGCAGATCGCCAGGCCGTGGCCGTGCACATGGTCGCTGACCACGTCCATCCAGCGGGCCGGGCGCCCGGTGACGAAGAACACCTCGATGCCGGCCTGCTCGGCGGCGGCGAGCGCGGCGATGGTCCGCTCGGACACCGTCTTGTCGTCGTGCAGCAGGGTGCCGTCGAGGTCGGTGGCGATCAGCCGGGGCACGACGGCCGGTTCGGGCAGGACGGCCGGTCCGGGGGCGACGGCCGGTTCGGGCGCCCGGGGCGGCGTGGCGGAGGCATCAGTCACGGGCCCATCTTCCCGTACCGGTGTGCACAGGAGTGCGGTGGGTTGCGCGGATGAGCCGGGGTCGGGGCGGTCGGGCGACGGGGCGGGGACGTGCCGGCGGGTGCGGTGAGGGGCGGGTGACCGTGGAGAAGCCAGCACGGCGGGTGGCGCCCGGTGGCCGGAGGCGATCGTGGGGAACACCCATCCGGCCGTACGCTCGAGGGCATGCGACTGAGCACCGTGATACTTCCCGTCCGCCGCTGGTCCGAAGGTGGGCGGGAGGTGTGGCAGCGCGCCGAGGAACTGGGCTTCCACGCCGCCTACACCTACGACCACCTGTCCTGGCGGAGCTTCCGCGACCAGGCCTGGTTCGGGGCCCTGCCGACCCTGACCGCCGCCGCGGCCGCGACCTCCCGGCTGCGCCTGGGCACCCTCGTCACCTCACCGAACTTCCGGCACCCGGTCACCCTCGCCAAGGAACTGATCTCCCTCGACGACATCAGCGGCGGCCGGTTCACCCTCGGCATCGGCGCCGGCGGCAACGGCTTCGACGCCACCGCGCTCGGCCAGGAGCCCTGGTCGCCGCGGGAGCGGGCGGACCGCTTCGGCGAGTTCGTGCCGCTGCTCGACCGGCTGCTGACCCAGGACGTGGTGTCGTACGAGGGCGAGCACTACTCCGCGCACGAGGTCCGCAACATCCCCGGCTGTGTGCAGCGGCCGCGGCTGCCGTTCGCGGTGGCCGCCACCGGGCCGCGCGGCCTGAAGCTCGCGGCCACGTACGGCCAGGCGTGGGTGACGACCGGCGACCCCAAGGTCTCCAACGGCGGCGGTAGCTCGGCCGACTCGCTGGAGGCGGTCCGCCGGCAGTGCGAACGGCTCGGCAAGGCCTGTGCCGAAATCGGCCGCGATGCCGGCGACCTGGAGAAGATCATGCTCTCCGGCTTCACCCCGGACCGGCCGCTGGACTCCGTCGACGCGTTCGTGGACTTCGCCGGGAATCACGCCGCGCTGGGCTTCGACGAGCTGGTCATCCACTGGCCGATCGCCGATTCGCTCTTCGCGGCGGACCTCGACGTCTTCGAGCGGATCGCCACGGAGGGGCTGGCGCAGCTCGGCATCGAATAGGGGCGGGGCCTCTCGGCCGGGGGACTCTGGGTCGGGGCGGGCCGCTCTGCGGGGCCGGGCTGCGGAGGGTTTCACGTGAAACACGCCGCGCGGCCTGCCGGGCCCGGCCCGACGCGCCCGGTCGTTCGCTCACCTGCGCTTTACCCCGTATATAGCCCGGAAGAGGGAGAATCGGGACAGCGGCGCAGTGTGGCGGACGCGGCGCGCCGGCGGGACCGGCGCGCGAGCGGACCGGCGCACTGCGCGAAGTGCGGTGTTCGTGGAGGAGCCATGGCGCAGACCCGATTCGCCCCGGACCGCGGGCTGACCTCGCGGATGGTCACGACGATGTTCTTCATCGGGCTGCTGTACGTCGTGGTCGTCGGCGTGCTGGTGGTCCTGCTCAAGGGCGCCTGGGTGGTGGTGCTGCTGATCGCGGGGACGCTGTTCGTCGCCCAGTTCTGGTTCAGCGACCGGATCGCGGCCTTCAGCATGGGCGCCCATGAGGTCACGCCGGAACAGGCGCCCGTGCTGCACGGCGCGGTGGACCGGCTGTGCGCCCTGGCCGACATGCCCAAGCCGCGGGTCGCGATCGCCGAGTCGGACGTGCCGAACGCGTTCGCCACCGGCCGCAATCAGAAGAACTCGATGGTGTGCGCCACCACGGGCCTGCTCCGCCGGCTGGAGCCGGAGGAACTGGAGGGCGTGCTGGCCCACGAGCTCTCCCACGTCGCGCACCGTGATGTCGCGGTGATGACCATCGCGTCGTTCCTCGGTGTATTGGCGGGGATCATCACCCGCGCTGCCCTGTGGAGCGGTGTCGGGCGCAACAGCCGGGACCAGAACGCGGCCATCGCCGTGCTGATCGTCACCGCTGTCAGTGCGGTCGTCTACGCGATCAGCTTCCTGCTGACCCGGCTGCTATCCCGTTACCGCGAACTGGCCGCCGACCGCGCCGCCGCGCTGCTGACCGGCCGTCCCTCGGCGCTGGCCGCCGCGCTGACCAAGGTCACCGGGCAGATCGCCCGGATCCCGACCGAAGACCTGCGCAAGGCCCAGCCGTACAACGCCTTCTTCTTCGCCCCGGCGTTCAACAAGGAGAGCTTCCACCGGCTGCTGTCCTCGCACCCGACGCTGGAACAGCGCCTGGACCAGCTGGGCCGGATCGCGGCGCAGCTCGGGACGTGAGCTGTCCGTGACGATCACCGGCCCGGCCTGACGGTGCGGGCCGGCCCCTCCAGGAGCAAGGAGTACTCCGCGCATGGGATTTCTGGACGCCCTCCTCGGCCGCAGCAAGCCGGTACGCCCCGATCTGGACCAGCTCTTCGCGCTGCCGTCCGCCGTGGTCACCCTGCAGGCCGCGGCCGGATTCACGCCCACCGGCCTCGGGTCGGTGTGCTTCGCCAGTGTGGAGGGCGGCGCGTTCTCCCGCATCCAGGAGGAGGCCCAGGCCCTGCTGGACGGGCCGGTGGAGTTCACCCAGGACACGTACGGCTACACCTGGCTGCTCGTACGGCATCCGCCGGAGGACGTGGCGGGCCTGGTCAACGACCTGCACGCGGTCAACACCTCCCTGGAGGAGGCGGGCTTCGGCCCGCAACTACTGTGCTCGCTGGTCGGCTTCCGTGACGACCGGCAACGGTCGCTGGCGCTGGTCTACCTCTACAAGAGGGGCACGTTCTACCCCTTCGCGCCGAAGCCGGGCGGTGGCGAGAAGCGCGACAATCCGCTCGAACTCCAGGTCAGGGCGATGCTCGGGGACGATCTGACGATCGAGCAGGACCTGGCGCGGTGGTTCCCCGTATGGGGCGCACCGGGATTGTGATACCTCGGGCGGGGTGGTCCCCTCGGTCGCGGTCCTGGTCGCGGTCCTGGTCGCTGTCCTGGGCGCGCGGCGTCTCGCCCGGCGGCTCTACCCGGGGAAGCGGAGGAACCGGGCGGGCACCCGGTCGGTGAGCCAGACGCCGTTCGCGCTGACCCGGAAGACATGTCCGGCCCGGTGCATCGCCGCAGCGTCCACGGCAAGGACCACCGGTTTGCCGCGCCGGGCGCCCACCCGGTTCGCGGTGTCCCGGTCCGGCGAGAGGTGGACCGCGTGCCGGCCCATCGGCAGGAGCCCCTCCCTCCGGATGGCGGCCACATTGCGCGCCACCGTGCCGTGGAACAGGTACGCGGGAGGTTCGGCCGGCGGCAGGCCGAGGTCCACCCGTACGGAATGGCCCTGATTGGCGCGTATCCGGTCGTCCTCGATGGTGAAGCGCTGTTTGTCGTTGCCGGCAACCACGGCCGCCAACTCGGCCCGGGAGAACCGGAATCCATGGGCCGCGGCCGCCGCCATCAGGTCGTCGACGGGCACCCAGCCCTGGGCGTCGAGAGTGAGGCCGATCCGCTCCGGTTCATGGCGCAAATGCTTCGACAGATACTTCGAGAGGCGCACCGAGCGCTGGGTGTTCATGCCTCCAGGGTGCCGCTCGGGGCGCCCCGGAGGCATCCGCATTTGCGTCCCGTCGGCCCCGCTCTCCTACGGGCCCTCGGTCTTTCCACCGTGCCCTTCGTGGCTGCTCGCGGGGTGTTCGTGCTGGGCGTGTGCGAGCGCGCTGGCCCGTCGGGCCTTGGCGGTGGTCACCTGCTCGGCCGCCCAGCGGGCCCACTCCTCCTGGGCCGCCGACATCCGCAGGCCGTACTCCAGGGCGATCCGTCCGTAGACCGAAATCATCTCGTCGTCCCACTGGGCGTTCTCGTCGACCTGCTCGCACATGGCGCGGGTGCGCGCGGCGAGCTCGGCCTGATGGAGGAGGAAGGTCTGCGCTTCGAGCGGGGTGACGATGCCGAGGAAGAAGACGCGCAGCAGGCCGTCATCGCGCTGCGGGCCGCTCGGCTCGACCTCGGTGAGCCAGTGGCGCAGCTCCGTCAGCCCCTCGTCGGTGATCGCGTATTCCTTGCGGCCGCGGGGGCCGTGGGCGGTGACCTCGACCATGCCGGCGGTGGTGAGCTTGCCGAGCTCGCCGTACACCTGGCTCTGCGTGGCGGGCCAGACCATCGAGAGCGTGGCGTTGAACAGCTTCATCAGGTCGTAGCCGCTCGCGGGGGCTTCGGACAGCAGGCCCAGCACGGCATGTCTCAGGCTCATGACCAGCACATTACCTTCCACTGTTGACATGTCAAAGAGGGACCTTCTACATTCGACATGTCGAAGTTGGAATGTGCGGCGGGGTGGACGGCGAAAGGCGCCGGGTCGCGGCCGCGGACCAAGAGGGGGAGACATGAACTATCTGCGGGGCTTCGTGCCGTGGCTGGTCTTCGCGGGGGTTTCCACGGCCGGCTGGCAGTGGGGCGCTCTCGCCGGTCTGCTGACGGCCGCCGCGCTGCTCATCGCCGACCGCGCGGCGGGCCTCTCGCTGGACTACCGCGTGCTGGAGTACGGCACGATCGTCTTCTTCGCGGCCCTGTCCGCGCTGGCCTTCGCCCGCCCCGACAGCGGCCTCCGGCTGTACGGCAGCGCCCTCTCGATGGGCTGGCTGGCGCTCATCGCCTGGGTGTCGATAGCGGTCCGACGGCCCTTCACGTTGGGCATCGCACGCCGGATGGCTCCGCCCGAGGTCTGGCAGACCCCGCTCTTCCGCCGCATCAACGTCGTGCTCACCGCCGCGTGGGCGCTCTCGTTCACCCTCACCGCGACCGCCCAGGCCCTCGTCTCCGCCTACGAGCTGGACACGGTCTACTCGATCCTCATCCAGGTCGCCGGTTTCGTCCTCCCCGTCCGCTTCACCTCCAGCTACCCCGAGCGGGCCCGGGCCCGCTTCCAGCAGCAGGCTGCCGCGCAGGCCGGCATCCAGGAAGGTCTGGCGTCATGACCACCACCTCCCCGAGCACCCCGTCCGCCTCCGATGCCCCCGCTCCGCACCTGGCCGGCAACTTCGCCCCGGTCGCCGAGGAGCTGACCGCCTACGACCTCCCGGTCACCGGCACCCTGCCGCCCGAGCTCACCGGCTGGTTCCTGCGCAACGGCCCCAACCCGCGGGACGCCGCCACACCGCACTGGTTCTTCGGTGACGGCATGGTCCACGGGCTCCGACTGGAGGGCGGCCGGGCCGTCTCCTACCGCAACCGCTGGGTCCGCACCTCGACCTTCACCGACGGAGTGCCGGTCCGCGATGCACAGGGCCGCCGCAATCTGTCGGCGGGCGTGGCCAACACCCATGTCGTCCGGCACGCCGGCCGTACCCTCGCGCTCGTCGAGTCGTCGTTCCCGTACGAGATCGACTGCCGCCCCGGCCATGAGCTGGAGACCCTGGGCGTCCATGACTTCGGCGGACGGCTCACCACCGCCATGACCGCGCACCCCAAGACCTGCCCGACCACCGGCGAGCTGCACTTCTTCGGGTACGGCGGGTCCAGGCCGCCCTATCTGACGTACCACCGGGCCGATGCCGACGGCGAGTTGGTGATCAGCCGCCCCATCGATGTCGCGGCGCACACGATGATGCACGACTTCCATCTGACCGAGCGCCATGTGATCTTCATGGATCTCCCGATGGTCTTCGACGCCCACCGCCCCGGAATGCCCTACCGCTGGGACCCGGAGTACGGCGCCCGGCTGGGCGTGCTGCGCCGGGACGACCCGTACGGCGAGGTCCGCTGGCTGCCCATCGACCCCTGCTACGTCTTCCACGCGCTGAACGCCCATGACGACGGCGACCAGCGGATCGTCCTGCATGTCTCCCGCTATCCCGACTTCACCGGCAGAAGGCCGCCCTGCCTGTGGCGCTGGACGATCGACCTGGCCTCCGGCACGGTCACCGAGGAGCAGCTGGACGACCAGTACTGCGAGTTCCCACGGGTGGACGACCGACTGGTGGGGCAGCAGGCCCGCTTCGGCCATGCCACCGTCGCCGAGGCCCCGGGGACGGGCCACATACCCGGCGCCCTGCTCCGCTACGACCTGGAGACCGGCGCGGTCGTCCGCCACGGCTTCGGTCCGGGCCGCACCCCGGGCGAGGCGGTCTTCGCCCCGGCGGACGACCGTCCGGGCGGGCCGGGCTGGCTGCTCACCTACGTCTATGACGCGACCACCGACACCAGCGATCTGGTCGTCCTCGACGCCGAGGACATATCCGCCGACCCGGTGGCCACGGTCCATCTGCCGCAGCGGGTGCCGTACGGCTTCCACGGCAACTGGCTGCCGGACCCGGCGTGTTGAGCCGGCGGGTTGTGGAGATGTCGCGACGGTTTGTGCATCCGGGGCGGAATAACCGCGATCGCATGCTTCTTGAGAACTGAAGAGTGCGCAGTGGTAGGCGCGTTGAGGGTCCGGCTCAGGCACCGGGCGGGGGGTCGGTGCCGGGGGCGGTGCCCACGGCGCCCCCGGACGGGGCACGGAGGCCGTCCGGGACCAAGGCGTCCATCGTGCGGGCCTGCACCTCGCGCCGGGCCGCGGCCGCGATGAACGCCGCCGTGCGCTCGGGGCCCACCAGGGCCCGTACGGCCGCCACGGCATCGGCGGGCAGCGCCACCGCCTCGCTGCGGGGCGGCCCGCCCGCCGCGGCGGGCTCCGTCCGGAGGCCCGGCGTGGCCTGGGGGGCCGGGTCGGGAGCCGGGCTCGGGTCGGTCGCGGTACGGGGGTCCGTGACCGGCCCGGAGCCTGCCGGTGCGGAGGGGGCGCTGCCCCTCGGCCCCTGGCTCTCCGTGGGGAGCGCCTCGCTGAGGTGCCGGCGGAGGTAGCGGGTGGCCAGGGTCCGCATGGCGCGGGCGAGTTCGGCGTCGACGGTCTGCTGGGCCAGTGGCCGCAGCCGACGGACGAGGGCGGCGGCCTCGGCGGCCTCGGCGTCGGTGGGCGGATGGTCCAGGAACTGCTGGAAGACGTGTTCGGTGGTGAAGTCCAGGAAGCGCGAGGCGATGTGTTCCACCTGGCCGCGCAGCTCCCGGAGATGAGCGGAGATCGCCAGCAGCGGCACACCCGCGGAGTGCAGCTCGGCAGCGACGGCGAGCTCCTGCGGACTGGGCACGAGGAACTCGTCGTCCCGGCCGGGGAGCCGCTCCAGGACGCCCAGCTCCACGGCCTCGGCGACCGCCGCCTCGTCGGAGGCGCCCCCGAAGGCCGCGTCCAGATCGGCGCGGCTGATCCGGGAGGCTTCCTCGTCGGTCCACGGCCCGTCGATCTCGGCGACCAGCCCCAGCACCCCGCCGAGGTCGAGGCCCGCGTCCCAGGCATGGAGGAGCTCCTTGATGCTGGCGAGGGTGTAGCCGCGGTCCAGCAGATCGGCGATCTGGCGCAGCCGGGCCAGGTGGGCATCGCCGTAGACGTTGGCCCGGCCACGGCGCTCCGGGCGGGGGAGCAGCCCGCGGTCCTGGTAGGCGCGGATCGTCCGGACCGTGGCACCGCTGAGGTGGGCCAGGTCGTCGATGCGGTACTCGGCCGGTCGGGGTGCGGCCGCCGGCGGCTGCTCGGTCACTGCGGTGCTCCTCCTCCGTCGGCCGCGCGCTACGAGACGGCCGCGCGGCCCACCGCGCCCGCCGCGGCCCGGGCGGCCGGCGAGGACGCCAGGTAGGCGACGGCCGTGCGCAGCGACCCTTCCTGCGAGGGATGGTACGACCGCCGCAGATAGCGCGGGATGGCCGCTCCCAGCTCACGCCAGGTGGGGAGCAGTCCCTTGCGGACGGCCCGGTTGTGCTCCCGCAGCGAGTAGCGGGAGCGGGCGGCGAGCTGCGGATCGTGCCGGAGGAGATGGGCCGCGCCCCAGGCCCAGAGGTGGAGCAGCACGGGGGCGGTGACGGCCATGCCCAGGACCCGGCGGGCGTACCGGCCGGGATCCCCGCCGCCGGTGTGCTGGTACATGTCGAAGGCGACCGCGCGGTGCTCGACCTCCTCCGCCCCGTGCCAGCGCAGCAGATCCAGCATGACCGGGTCGGGCCCGGCCCGGTCGAGGCCGTCGGCGGCGAGCACCCAGTTCCCGAGCACCGCGGTGAACTGCTCGATGGCGGCGATCAGGGAGAGCCGGAAGCGCAGCCACTCCCGTTCCGGGACGGGCACGCCGAACGGCGGCCGGTCGCCCAGCAGACGTTCGAAGAGGAAGTCGATGTGCCGGGTGTAGGGGCCGGTGTCCAGGCCCTGGTGGGCCAGATGGTCCAGGACGTAGGAGTGCTGGACGCTGTGGGTGGCCTCCTGGCCCATGAACCCCTTGACGTCCTTGAGGAGTTGCTCGTCGCGGACCAGCGGGAGGGCCTCCTTGAAGACCTTGACGAACCACCGCTCCCCCGCCGGCAACAACAGGTGCAGCACATTGATGACGTGGGTGGCGGTGGGCTCGTCAGGTATCCACAGCAGTGGTGTCCCGTGCCAGTCGAACGAGACCCGGCGCGGGGCGATCGGGTGGTGCTCCTGGAGGGGCGAGGTGCTCATGCGCGGCTCCTGACATGCGCAGTTGTCCGGCTCTCGGGAATCTCCGGTCGCTGGTGCCCCTCCTGGCGGGGCGGTGGCTCGCTTACAGCCGCGGCTCGATGCGGGCGAGGGCGCGCAGGGCCCGCGGGGCGAACCGCGACAGGAGGTGGGCGCCGCGGGCCTCGGGGGTGACGGGCACCACCGCCTGGTTGCGGACCACCGCCCGCAGGACGGCGTCGGCGACCTTCTCCGGCGGGTAGTTGCGCAGCCCGTACATCCGCGCGGCCTTGGCCTGGCGGCGCTTCTCCTCCTCGGCCGACACCCCGGCGAAGCGGGCGGTGCTGGTGATCGAGGTGTTGACCAGCCCCGGGCAGATGGCCGAGACGCCGATGCCCTGCCCGGCCAGTTCGGCGCGCAGGCACTCGCTGAGCATCAGGACCGCGGCCTTGGAGGTGCTGTAGGCGGGCAGCATCTTCGACGGCTGGAAGGCGGCCGCCGAGGCGGTGTTGACGATGTGGCCGCCCTGACCGCGGTCGGCCATCCGCTTGCCGAAGATCCGGCAGCCGTGGATGACGCCCCACAAATTGACGTCCAGCACCTTCTTCCAGTCGTCCGTGGTGGTCTGCAGGAAGGAGCCGGACAGGCCGATCCCGGCGTTGTTCACCAGCACGTCCACGGGGCCGTACTCGGCGTCGACCTTGTCGGCGAGCTTCTCCATGGCCGCCTCGTCCGCGACGTCGACGACCTCGGGCCAGGCCTGCGGGGCGCCGATCAGCCGGGCCAGTTCGGCGGTCCGCGCCGCACCGTCCGCGTCCCGGTCGACGGCGACGATCCGGGCGCCGGCCTCCGCGAAGGCGAACGCGGTGGCCCGGCCGATACCGCTGGCCGCGCCGGTCACCAGCACCAGCTGTCCGCCGAACCGGTCGGCGTACGGGCCGCGCGCCGCGAGCTCCTTCGCCGGGTCGCCCTCCTCCTTGGCGGTGACGAACTCGGTGATCCAGGACACCAGTTGGTCCGGGCGGGTGCGGGGGACCCAGTGCTTGGCCGGGAGGGTGCGGCGGACGAGCTGCGGCGCCCACTGCTCCAGGTCGTCGTAGAGCCGCTGGGAGAGGAAGGCATCGCCGGTGGGGGTGATCAGCTGGACCGGGCAGTGCGCGTAGGCGTCGGCGCGCGGGCGGCGGAGCCGGGCGAGGACGTTGTCCCGGTACAGCCAGGCGCCGTGGGCCGCGTCGGTGGGCAGCGAGGCGGTCGGGTAGTCCCCGGCGGGGACCTTCTCCACCCGCTGCAGGATGCCCGGCCAGCGCTTGCCGAGCGGGCCCTTCCAGGCCAGTTCGGGCAGCACGGGCGTGTGCAGCAGGTAGACGTACCAGGACTTGGCGCCCTGGTTGAGGAGCTGGGCGGCGCGGCGCGGGGTGGGCCGCGCCATCCGCTTCTTGATCCAGTGGCCGAAGTGGTCCAGCGACGGGCCCGACATGGAGGTGAAGGAGGCGATCCGGCCCTCCGTGCGGCGCACGGTCGCGAACTCCCAGGCCTGTACCGAGCCCCAGTCGTGGCCCACGACGTGCACCGGGCGGTCGGGGCTGACGGCGTCGGCGACGGCCAGGAAGTCGTCGGTCAGCTTCTCCAGGGTGAAGCCACCGCGCAGTGGCCGCGGGGCGGTGGACCGGCCGCAGCCCCGCACGTCGTAGAGCACCACATGGAAGCGGTCGGCCAGGCCGCGGGCCACCTCGGACCACACCTCCTTGCTGTCCGGATAGCCGTGCACCAGCACCACCGTGGGGTGGGCCGGGTCGCCCAGTTCGGCGACGCACAGTTCCACGCCGCCGGTGTGCACCCAGCGCTCCGTCGCCCCGGCGAGCCCCGGGCCGCGGCCCGATGCCCGGCCCGATGCCCGGCCCGGCGTCCCGTCCTGCGTCCCGTCCTGC
This sequence comes from Streptomyces sp. NPDC059649, assembly GCF_042734445.1. Classification (NCBI taxonomy): domain Bacteria; kingdom Bacillati; phylum Actinomycetota; class Actinomycetes; order Kitasatosporales; family Streptomycetaceae; genus Streptomyces; species Streptomyces sp. NPDC059649. The sequence continues at coordinate 207,244 of NZ_JBHWDV010000003.1, read as the reverse complement.
GTCCCGCTCTGCGTCCGGCCCGGCTCCTGGGGGCGGCCCGCAGCCGCACCCCGTCCACGTCCCGTTTTCACGCGGCCTTCTCCTCCTGCCAGCGCCGCACATGCGGCAGATCGTCGTCCAGCCAAAAGGCGCTTTCCTGAGGGTCCTTGGAGTCCGTCACGACGAGGATCTCCTCGAACTTCGCGCCGGTGCCCCGGAATCCGAGGTGGGGTTCGACCGCCCACAGCCCCGGCTGCGGCGGATGGTCGGAGAAGGTGTACGGGCTCCACAGCGGCGACCAGCCGTCCCGGTGCCCGTGCAGCGCGTCGGAGGCGAGGCCCTTGAGGGACTGGGTGCCGAACCCGAAGAGGGTGGGCGACCAGCGGCGCTCCCTGACCCGGTCGATCTTGTGCGCGATGACACCGAAGGGATAGGCGCGGTGGCGGTTGGCGTAGCCCTGCCGCACCATGAGCCGGTCGACGTCCTGGTAGATCTCCCGCAACGGACGGCGTTCGCGGACCTCGCGCAGGATCAGCTCGCGGTGCGCCTCCAGGTCGGCGAGCAGCTTGTCGTGCACGGGGTTGAGGCCGAGGCAGCCGGAGTAGCCGATGTCGGCGGTGAAGCCCCGGTGGACCGGGGCCATGTCGAGGATGAAGGGCATCCCCGGTTCCAGCTCGCGGTGGGTGGGGAAGAACTGCAGCGGTATCCGGAAGTTGACGAACGCGGTGCGGTCGCCGAACCAGGCGAACGGCAGGTGGAACCAGTCCCGCACGCCGCGCTCGCGCAGCCACTCCCGCTGCATCCGCGCCGCCGCGCGCTCGGTGATCCCGGGCTTGAGCTGGGCGGCCACGGCCTCCGCGCAGGCGTAGGCGAGTCGCTGGACCTCTCTGAACCCCCTTAGTTCTGCGGTGAGTTCGCCGGCTGCTGCTGAGGTCGCTGAGGTGACTGGGGCCATCGCCAACCGTCCGTCCGTGAGCCGTTCATCGCGGTACGCGCCCGTAACTTGACACTGATGAATGTGACAATGACCGGCGGCGACGTCAAGAGGTCCGACGCACCCGCCCGCGCCCGCCTGCGCCCCGCCCGCACCCGACCGCACCCGCCCCGCGCCCGACCGCGCCGGCCCCGCACCCAGCGGCACCCGCTCGCTCACGCCCCCACCCAGCGGCACCAGGCGGCACCCGCCCACTCCCACCCCCACCCAGCGGCACCAGGCGTGCACCTCGCGGCGCCCGCCAGCGCCGCGCGGTGGAGGCCAGGGAGCCCGCCCCTACGACCCCGAACCCTGAGGCGAGGGACGCTCCAAGCAGGAGAACCCTTACGGGCACGTAATACCGCAGGGGGATGCCGAGACCGACTTGTGGGTTGACGACCGGTGTGGCGGACGCCACTACCGTCGAAGACGTGACTGTGATCGTGACTGAAAGCCTGAGCAAGCGGTACCCGCGGGTGACCGCTTTGGACCGGCTCTCCGTTGACATCGCCCCCGGCGTGACCGGCCTGGTGGGTGCCAACGGCGCCGGAAAGTCCACCCTGATCAAGATCCTGCTCGGACTGGCCCCGGCCAGCGAGGGATCGGCGCGCGTCCTCGGCCTGGACGTGACCAAGGACGGCAGCGCCATCCGCGAGCGGGTCGGCTATATGCCCGAGCACGACTGCCTACCGCCGGACGTCTCGGCCACCGAGTTCGTCGTGCACATGGCCCGGATGTCGGGGCTGCCGCCGACCGCCGCCCGCGAGCGCACCGCCGACACCCTGCGCCACGTCGGTCTCTACGAGGAGCGCTACCGCCCCATCGGCGGCTATTCGACGGGCATGAAGCAGCGGGTGAAGCTGGCCCAGGCGCTGGTCCACGACCCGCAGCTGGTGTTCCTCGACGAGCCCACCAACGGCCTCGACCCGGCCGGCCGGGACGAGATGCTCGGCCTGATCCGGCGGGTCCACACCGACTTCGGCATCTCCGTCCTGGTGACCTCGCACCTCCTCGGCGAGCTGGAGCGCACCTGCGACCACGTCGTCGTCATCGACGGCGGCAAGCTGCTGCGCTCCTCCGCCACCGATGAGTTCACGCAGGTCACCGCCTCCCTCGCGGTGGAGGTCACCGACACCGAGGCGCACCCCGACGGCACCGAGGCACTGCGCGCGGCCCTGACCGCCGCCGGCGCCGCGGTGACGACCGGCGCTTCGGGCACCGGCGGTCTCCCCTCCTCCGGCCACCTGCTGTTCGTCGAGGCGGCCGGTGAGCAGACCTACGACCTGGTGCGGGACACCGTTGCCGGGCTCGGACTCGGCCTGATCCGGATGGAACAGCGCCGCCACCAGATCGCCGAGGTCTTCCGCGACGCGGACCGGGCCCAGGCCACCCCCGCCCCCGCAGGTGCCCCCGGCGCCCCGCACACCACCCAGGAAGGAGGCGCCCACGATGTCGCCTGAGCCCACGACCCCGGCATCCACCGCCCCACCCGGCGCCTCCATCCACAACATCGGCTACCGCCACTACGACGGCCCGCGGCTGGGCCGCGCCTATGCCCGCCGGTCGCTGTTCTCGCAGAGCCTGCGCGGCGCCTACGGCCTCGGCCGCTCCGCCAAGAGCAAGGTGCTGCCGATGCTGCTCTTCGCGGTGATGTGCCTGCCCGCCGCGATCATGGTCGCGGTCGCGGTGTTCACCAAGGCGAGCAGCCTCCCGGTCGGCTACACCCGCTACGCCATCTACCTCCAGGCCGTCATCGGCCTCTATCTGGCCGCCCAGGCCCCGCAGTCGGTCTCCCGCGACCTGCGCTTCAAGACCGTGCCGCTGTATTTCTCCCGCCCCATCGAGCGCGGCGACTACGTGGCCTCGAAGTTCGCGGCGATGGCGAGCGCCCTGTTCATCCTCACCGCCGCTCCGCTGCTCGTCCTCTACATCGGCGCGCTGCTGGCGAAGATGGACTTCCTCGACCAGACCAAGGGCTTCGCCCAGGGACTCGTCTCCGTGGTGCTGCTGTCGCTGCTGTTCGCCGGGATAGGCCTGGTCGTCTCCGCGCTCACCCCGCGCCGCGGCTTCGGCGTCGCCGCCGTGATCGCCGTCCTCACCATCCCGTACGGCGCGGTGAGCGCGGTCCAGGGCATCGCCTTCGTGCAGGGCAGCGAGTCCGCCGTCGGCTGGCTCGGACTGTTCTCGCCGATCACGCTGATCGACGGGGTGCAGTCCACGTTCCTCGGCGGGACCAGTTCCTTCCCCAACGGGCTCGCGCCGACGACCGGTGCCGGCTTCGTCTACCTCCTCGTCACCCTGATCGCCATCGCCGGCTGCTATGCCCTGCTGATGCGCCGCTACCGGAAGGCCGGTCTATGAGCACCCTCCACATCGACCACGCCTCGCGCTGGTTCGGCAACGTCGTCGCGGTCAACGACATCACGATGACCATCGGCCCCGGCGTGACCGGCCTGCTCGGCCCCAACGGCGCCGGCAAGTCCACACTGATCAACATGATGGGCGGCTTCCTCGCCCCCTCCAACGGCTCGGTCACCCTCGACGGGGCGACGATCTGGCGTAACGCCGGCATCTACCGCCACATCGGTATCGTCCCCGAGCGCGAGGCGATGTACGACTTCCTCACCGGGCGTGAATTCGTCGTGGCCAACGCAGAGTTGCACGGCCTCGGGCGGCGGGAGGCGGCCCGGGCGCTGGCCACCGTGGAGATGGAGTACGCCCAGGACCGCAAGATCGCCACGTACAGCAAGGGCATGCGGCAGCGCGTGAAGATGGCCTCCGCGCTGGTCCACGACCCGTCCGTGCTGCTGCTCGACGAGCCCTTCAACGGCATGGACCCGCGCCAGCGCATGCAGCTGATGGAATTGCTGCGCCAGATGGGCGACGAGGGGCGCACGGTCCTGTTCTCCTCGCACATCCTGGAGGAGGTCGAGCAACTCGCCTCCCACATCGAGGTGGTGGTGGCCGGCCGGCACGCCGCGTCCGGGGACTTCCGCAAGATCCGCCGGCTGATGACCGACCGCCCGCACCGCTATCTCGTCCGGTCCGACGACGACCGGGCGCTGGCGGGCGCGCTGATCGCCGACCCCTCGACGTCCGGGATCGAGGTCGACCTCGTCGACGGCGGACTGCGCATCCAGGCGGTCGACTTCGGCCGCTTCACCACACTCCTGCCGCGGGTCGCCCGTGACCACGGCATCCGCCTGCTGACGGTCTCGCCCTCCGACGAATCGCTGGAATCCGTCTTCTCCTACCTCGTAGCGGCCTGAGGCTGAAAGGAGCCCTGACGCATGTCCACGAACACGACCACCCCGACCGCCCCGCCGGCACCGGCCGCCGCGCCCCGGGCCTCGCTGTTCCACCCGACCGTCGCCCGGCTCACCTACCGTGCCCTGCTCGGCCGGCGGCGGGCCCTGATCCTCTTCGTGCTGCCCGCCCTGCTCCTCGTCATCGCGGTGGCCGTCCGTACGCTGGCCGGCGCCGATGACAGCACCGCCGGCGGCATCCTGGGCGGCTTCGCGCTGGGCACGATGGTGCCGCTGATCGGCGTCATCGCCGGCACCGGCGCGATCGGACCGGAGATCGACGACGGATCGGTGGTCTACCTCCTGTCCAAGCCGGTTCCCCGGCCGACGATCATCTTCACCAAACTCCTGGTCGCGATCGGTGTCACGGTCGCCTTCTCCGCCCTCCCGGTGCTGCTCGCCGGCTTCCTCCTGAACGGCAACAGCCAGCAGATAGCGGTCGGGTACGCCGTCGCCGCGGCCGTCGCCGCGGTCGCCTACAGCGCCCTGTTCCTCCTCTTCGGCACGATCACCCGGCACGCCGTGGTCTTCGGGCTGGTCTACGCCCTGGTCTGGGAGGCGCTGGTCGGCAACCTCATTCCCGGCGCGCGGACCCTCAGCGTCCAGCAGTGGGCCCTCGCCATCGGCCAGAAGGCCGCCGCCGAGGGGGCGATCACCTCCGACGTCCAACTCCCGCTCGCCCTAGGCCTGTTGGCGGCCCTCACGGTCGCCGCGACCTGGTACGCCGGCCGCCGGCTGAAGGCACTCACCCTGGCCGGGGAGGAGTAGGAAAAACCGCCGCGGCAACCACCCTGGGCCTATGCGCCGGCGCCGCCATTCTTCTGCCGGTCGTTGAACTCCTGCACGTTCTTCAGGTGCTCCTGGTAGTCGGCGGTGAAGCGGGTGTCGCCCGGTTTGACGGTGACGAAGTACAGCCAGTCGCCGGCGGGCGGCGCGCCGGCCGCCTTGAGGGCGTCCGCTCCGGGGTTGTCGATCGGGGTGGGCGGCAGGCCCTCGTAGCGGTAGGTGTTGTACGGGCTCTTGGTGCGGGTGTCGGCGTGGCTGGTGTGGAGCGTGCTGCGGCCCAGGGCGTAATTGATCGTCGAGTCCATCTGCAGCGGCATGTGCCGGGCCAGCCGGTTGTCGATCACGCGCGCGACCTTGCCCATGTCGGCGGGCCGGTCGGCCTCCGCCTGCACGATGCTGGCGATCACCACCGTCCGGTAGGAGGTGATGCGGTCCTCGGCGAGCCGCTCGTTGGCGGTCTTGACCATGTACGAGAGCAGCGACGCGGGGGTGGTGTCCGAGCGGATCGGATACGTCGCCGGGAAGAGATAGCCCTCCGGGTTTTCCTTCGCCTCGGCGGGCAGCGGAAGGTGCGCGGTCCTGGCGGCCTTCGCCGTGGAGCCGCTGGGCAGGTGGAGGGCCTTGTCGGCGGCGGCGTAGACCTGGGTGGCCCGCTGTCCCTCGGGGACGGTCAGGGTCTCCTCGTTCGCCCGCTCGCGCAGCAGCCGGGTCACCAGGACCACGGCGACGACGACCAGGACGGCCAGCACGGCCACCACGATGAGCCGGCCGGTGCGGGAGAACCGCGGGCCAGGCCGGCGAACGGTGTGCTGAACATCGCTCATGGGGGCACGGTAAGCCACGCCCCTCGCCGCACCGGACGGCCACCCCCGGATCGTTGCCGACGACGAAGATCGTTCACCGACTCGCCACCGCCCGCTTACACGGGGCGCCTCGGCCGGACGGTTTCGGAGCGGGGGGCTGGGAGCTGGGAGCTGGAGGCCTGGGGGCTGTGAGCTGTGGGCTGGGCCGTGGGCTGTCGTTCGCGGCGCGTGGGCCGTGGCCCGTGACCCGTGGCGTTTGGCCGCCTGTCGTCCGTCGCTCGTCGTCCGTCGCTCGCCGTCCGCGAGCTGACAGTGGAGGCGGGCAGAGTAGGGCACCGAGCAGGGCTGTGCTGGGTCCGGGCTCCGGGGAGTCCCGGAGCCCGGACCCGACGAGGTTCAGAGGCAGTGAACGAACCCTGTCGCGGAGCGGTCACAACGAGTGGTCACACCGAGTGGTCGCAGGGAGCGGTCACAGGCCGATATCGCGTTCCTGGATGTCCGCCAGGGATTCGCGGCGGACGAGGAGCCGGGCGGTGCCCGAGGTGACCGCGACGACCGGGGGACGGCCCACGAGGTTGTAGCCGGAGGCCATGGAGAGGTGGTACGCGCCGGCCACGGGCACGGCGAGCAGATCGCCGGGGCGGAGGTCGCCGGGCAGCCGGGCGTCGGCGGCCAGTATGTCGCCGGCCTCGCAGTGCCGGCCGACGACGGTGACCCGCTCCGGGGCGGCCGACGAGGACCGGCCGACCAGCCGGGGCGCGTACCGCACCCCGTACAGCGCGGGCCGCGGGTTGTCGCTCATGCCGCCGTCCACCGCCACGAAGATGTGCGTCCCGGTGCGCTTGACGGACAGCACCCGGTAGAGCACGACACCGGAGGGGCCGGCGATCGCACGCCCGGGTTCGACGGCGAGCCGGGGCACCGGCAGGCCGGCCGCCGCACAGCTGCGTACCAGTTCGGCGCGGATCCGGGCGCCGAGCGCGGCGATGTCGAGCGCGGGCTCGCCGGGCCGGTAGGCGACGCCGTGCCCGCCGCCGAGGTCCAGCTCGGGCAGGGTGACGCCGTGCTGTTCGTGGATCCGTGCCAGCAGCCCGACCAGCCGTCGTACGGCCGACAGGTACGGCTTGACGGTGGTGATCTGGGAGCCCAAGTGGCAGTGCAGCCCGGCGAGTTCGAGCCGCGGCTGGCCGAGGACCCGGGTGATGGCGTGCTGCGCGGAGCCGTCCGCGATCGACAGGCCGAACTTCTGGTCGTCGGTCCCGGTCCGGACCTTGGCGTGACCGCCCGCGGCGATTCCCGGTACGACCCTGATCAGCACCTTCTGGCGGGTGCCGGCCGGGACCGCGGCGGCCAGCCGGGCGATCTCGGAGGTGGAGTCGATGACGATCCGCCCGACGCCGAGCCGGAGCGCGGCCTGGAGGTCCGCCGGGCTCTTGGCGTTGCCGTGCAGCACGATCCGCTCGGGCGGGAAGCCGGTGGTGACGGCGAGTTCCAGTTCGCCCGCGGAGCAGACGTCCAGGCCGAGGCCCTCTTCGTACACCCAGTGGACCATGGCGCGGCAGAGAAACGCCTTGGCCGCGTAGAAGACGTCGGCGTCGGGGAAGGCCCGGAGGTAGGCGCGGCAGCGGTGGCGCACCTCGTCCTCGTCCATTACGTAGGCGGGCGTGCCGAAGCGGTCGGCCAGCTCGGTCAGCGGGACGCCGCCCAGGGTGAGGTCACCGGGGCCGTGCGGCAACGTGGAGCCGGGCCAGACGGAGAGCGGGTCGGGCAGTGGGTGGGCCCGGGTTTCGGGGAGTGGCTCCGGCAGTGACGCCGGCAACGAATCGGGCAGCGACCCGGGCAACGCTTGCGGTAACGCTTCCGGCAACTCTTCTGGCAACGCTTCCGGCAACGACTCGGGCAGTGGAGCACTCAGGTCGTCTGCCGGGGCCGGGGCTGGACCCGGGGTAGTCGTCGGAGGCTGTGCCGGTGCCGGTGCCGGTGCCGGTGCCTGGGCCTGCGCCGGTGGCGGTGCCTGTGCCGGAGGGGTGAGTGGTCCGGCGGTCGCGGACGGTGGCGGGCCGCCGGGCTCTTGGGCGGTGCGGGGGAGGGTGCTGTGGCTCATGGTGGTTCGCCCCTCTCAGACGGCCCGTAGGTGCGGCGTACGGGACGCCTGGGCCATGTGCGAGGTGCCCGCTGTCCGGGCCGCCTGGGGCACGCGTGGTGCTCCCGGGGCGCGGGTGGCGCGGGGGGCCTCCGGGGTGAGGCGGGGATCGACGGTCAGGACCGTCGCCCCCACGGGTTCGGCCAGCGCCCGCAGGGCCGGCTCGGAGAGCCTGACCCACGGCTGGCCGCCGCCGAGTGCCGCGGCGAGGCGTTGGGCCGACGTGAAGGCGACGGCGGTACGCCCGCCGAGCGGAGTACGGAACATGCGGGCCGTACAACCCGCGGGGCCCGACCGGACGGGGACGAACAGAGGCCCGGCCGGGACACGATCAGAGGGCTCGGGATCTTCCGCGTAGAGATGGTGGGACACGGCGTTGCTCCTCGAACAGGACATCGGCGGCCCCGGACCGGTGGACGACGATGCGTATGCCGGGGCTCGGCTCTGCCGACGCTATGCCCGGGGAACGGGCACCTCTGCCGGATGCTGACGCGTCATTGACGAGTTGTGGACCCTACTTGACGCGATGCTGCTGCCCGGTGGCCGATTGTGGGGCGGGAGTGACGGGGTGGATACGGCCGAACCGCAGCCGGGTCGTTGCGGGCCGGGCGCCGGGGCCCTCGGGCGGGACCGCCGGGGTCCCCCGGGCGGACCGCCGGGCGGCTCACCCCCGGCCCCTGTCGACCGTCGACCCTTCCGTACCCCATCGTGTGGACCAGCGGCCCTGGCCTTGACGTCGATCTTGACGTCGGTCGTGCACATGGGTCGTGACATCGGTCGTGACGTCGATCGTGACATCGTCCCGATCTTGAAACCGTGCGTGACCTGGTCCCCGTGCTTCATCTCGACACCGTGCGTGACCTGGTCCCCGTGCTTGATCTTGACACCGCGCTTGACCTTGACACTGTGGAAAGCACTCCACTGGAAGGCGTCATGTTCAGCATCGGAGATTTCGCCCAGTACGGACGCGTGTCGGCGCGCATGCTGCGCCACTACGACGCGATCGGGCTGCTCTGTCCGGCCCGTACCGACCCCGTCACCGGCTACCGCTACTACGAAGCGGCTCAGCTCGCCCGGCTCAACCGGATCATCGCGCTCAAGGACCTCGGATTCAGCCTCCAGCAGGTGGGGGCGATCCTGGCCGAAGAGGTGAGCGTGCCGGAACTGCGCGGCATGCTGCGGCTGCGCCGGGCGGAGCTGGAGGCGACGCTGACGGCGGCCGGCGAACGGCTGGCGCAGGTCGAGGCGAGGCTCCGTTCCATCGAGAGTGAGGGACACATGTCCGCCGACGATGTGGTGGTCAAGCCGACCGGGACGGTACTGCTCGCGGAGCTGAGCGGGATCGCCGCCAGTTACGGGCCGGAGGACATCGGCCCGGTGATCCAGCCGCTCTACGCGGAGCTGTGCGCGCGCCTGGAGGCGGCCGGCGTCACCCCGGCGGCCCCGGGCCTGGCGTATTACGAGGCCGCAGCCGGGGACTACGAGGCCGCAGCCGGGGACGACGGGGGCGTGGCGGTCGCGGCGGGGGCGCCGGCCGCAACGGGGAACGAGCCGGGCGCCGGTGCCGTCGTCGTGCACGCCGGGCTGACGGTCAGCGCTGAGGCGCTGGCCAGGGCCGGGGCGCGGTGCGGCGTGACGGGCGCCCCGGCCACCGGCACCCCCACCGCGACCGGCCTCGGCTTCGACGTGGTGGCGCTGCCCGGGCTGGAGTGCGCCGCCACGGTGGTGCACCGCGGGCCGATGAGCCGCATCCTGCCCACCGCGCAGAACCTGGCGCACTGGATCGACGCGAACGGCTACCGCTCCGCCGGGTACGCCCGCGAGCTCTACCTGGAGTGCCCGCCGGACCAGGAGAAGTGGGTCACGGAGATTCAGGAACCGGTGGTGCGGGCCGCCCCAGACACGCCGTGACGGTCTCCGCGAACGCCACCGCCGCCGGGCTCAGGGCGTCCCACTGACGCACCGCCCACCCCGTGTCGAGCGGCGGCAGCGCGGGGATGGGGACCAGCCGCAGGGACGGGTGGGCGGTGGCGCGCAGTCCCGGGGGCCGGGGGACGACCGCGGGGCCGACGCCGAGTTCGGCCAGCAGCAGGGCGGTGTCCCAGTCGGCGACGCTGGTGGTGCTCGGCGGCGGCACTGCGCCGGAGCCTTCCCCGTAAGGCGGCTCCCGGTGGCCGAGTTGACCGTCGCGCCGGTGGCCGGGTTGGCCGTCGCGTCGATGGTCGAACTGCCCGTCGAGCCGGTGGCCGAGGTGCCCGTCGAGTCGAAGGCCGAGGTGTCCGTCGAGCCGCATCCGGGAGGTGGAGTTCTCCGGCAGCCGTATGTGCCGAATGCCGGCCAGTTCCTCCGGCTCGATCCGCTCCCGGGCAGCGAGCGGATCATCACTGCGTACGGCGAGCACCCACGGCAGTCCGATCACCGGATGCTGCTCGACGCCGCGCACCGGTGGGCCGATGGTGATCCAGGCCAGTTCGGAGCCGCCGTCCGCCACCGCCTCGAAGCAGCGCCGGCTCGAACTCTCCGTCCGGAACTCCAGGTTGACGTTCGGATGGCGGGCGCGGAAGGCGACCACGGCCTCGGACATGAAGTGCCGTACGGTCGTCGCGCCGGTGGTGACCCGTACGGTGCCGCCGTCGCCCGCCCGCAGATCGCCGAGTTGTCGTAGCGCCAGGTCGAGTCCGCTCAGACCGTCCGCCGCGGCGCGCTGGAGGATCCGGCCGGCCTGGGTGGGGGCGACCCCGCGCGGCCGGCGTTCCAGGAGCGCGATGCCCGCCTCGCGTTCGAGGCGTTTGATGCGCTGGCTGACGGCCGACTGGGTACAGCCCAGGTCACGGGCGACGGCGCTGAGACTGCCCGCCTCGCAGACCGCCACGAAGGCGCGCAGATCATCGAGGGTCACCCGGGCACGGTACGCCGCGCCAGGCGCTCAACCCAAGTCGGAACTAAGGAGTTTGGTAGGAAGCTGGAGGATTGACTTGGGGGCGAGGGTGCCGCGAAGATCGTCCCGGGCCCGAGGGCGGCAACCCGGAACCGCGTACGGCTGGCCGGCATCCGTACGGTTCCGGGTGCCGACCCATCACCGCACCACCCCTCACCGCACCACCCCTCACCGCACCACCCAGCACCCGCCGCCGAGCACCCGCGACCCATCCCCACCGGGCAATGGCTGCCCGGAGACACGTCATCGCGCGGCGAACGACGACCGCAGCCGGCGGCCGTTGACGGTCAGTGCGACGCCCAGCAGGGCGATGCCGCAGACCCCCTGCTCGATCTTCAGCCACACCGGGAAGGCGCCGGGGATCGCGATGATCACCGCGATGGCCGCCAGCATGACGCCGGAGAGGATCCGCACCCGGCGGTACGCCGGACGGGAGCCCCGGGCCGCGCGAAGGGCGGCGACGAACATGAGTAGCGCGCTGGCGACCACGATGACGGTGCGCACCCAGACGGCGTCGGTCACCACCGCGCCGTCCTCGCGCAGGGCGACGACGGCCCCGAGGGTGAGGACGCTGAGGCCGAGATAGCCGCCGACGAGCAGCTTCGTGCGGCGGAGCGCCGCCAGGGTGCGGGGGGACCGCAGGGGTTCGCCTGAGGCGGTGGCGGTGGCACTGCCGGTGGCGGGGGCGGTGCCGGTCGCGGTGACAGAGGAGGGGGTCTCGGGGCGTAAATTCCGGGCGGCCATGGGTGTCGTCCTTTCGTTCCGTCGGCGGGCCTTCCGTCGGCGGGCCTTCCGTCGGTGGGCCGGTTCCAGGATCAGGCCCGCCCGGCGCCGATTCCTCGGCCGCGTGGACGAAACGAGGCGCTGCCGCTGTCCGGGCCCCATCCGGGCCACCCCGTAGTGGACCGGGACCGGAAACCCGGAAATCTCCCCCCGATCCGCCTCCTCCCGATCCGCCTCCTTGCCTCCTCCCGATCTGCCTCCTTGCCTCCTCCCGATCCGCCCCTACCGATCGATCCGCCGCCTATCGGTCCGCCCGCTACTTACCGATCCGCCGGTGCGGGCGCGCTGTCCCCCGCCGCCCGAGCCGCGCCCCCGCCGCCGGATGAGCCCCCGCCCCGAAGCTCGCACCCGTCCCCGTCCCCGTCCCGGGGCTCGCACTCGTCCCCGTCCCGAAGCTCGCACCCGGCCCCGTCACCGTCCACGCCGTCGCTCGCGCGCTGCTGACGTACGACCGCCAGCACCAACAGTCCTGCCGCCACCGCCACCAGCCCGGAGATCAGCATGATGTCCCTCAGTCCGGACAGATAGGCGGCGTTGACGGCCTGACGGGAGACGACGGCCGGGTGCGCGGCCGGTCCGCGTACGCCGTGCAGCGCGTCGGCAAAAACGGTGCCGAGGACCGCGATGCCCAGGGCATAGCCGAGCTGCCGGAAGGTGTTGACCGCGCCGCTCGCCATACCCGCGCGCCAGGGCGGTGCCGCGCCGAGCGCCGCCGAGACCAGCACCGGCATCGCCATCCCGATGCCCACCCCGCTCACCGCGAGGCCCGGCACCAGCGTCGCCCAGCCGGAGCCGGAGCCGGAGCCGGAGCCGGAGCCGGAGCCGAAGCCGAAAACGAAACTGGAGTCGGAGTCGGCACCGAGCAGGAGCCAGTGCAGCAGGGCACCCGCACCCGTCAGCAACAGGCCGAGACCGACCGGGAGTTGCGGTGCCAGTCGCTGCAGGTGCCGCCCGCCCAGTGCGCCCACCAGCAACGACATCACCGCCATCGGCGTCACCGCAAGACCCGCCCGTACCGGGCTCAGCCCGAGGACGTTCTGCACCCACAGCCCCACGAACGTCAGGTACGGGAACGCCGCCGCTTGCAACAGGAGCGCCGCCGCCAGCAGCGTCGCGAACGACGGCCGGCGCATCAGGCCCAGGTCGAGAAGGGGCCGGGCCGCCCGCCGTTCGATCACCAGGAACGCCGCCAGCGCCAGGGCCGCGACCGCCAGCGAGCCCAGCGTCCCGCCCTCCGACCAGCCGCGTTCCCCGCCGCGGATCACCCCGTACGTCAGCGCGCCCGCGCACACGGTGAAGGACGCCGCGCCCGGCCAGTCGATCCGGGCGACGGGTGTTCCCCCGGCCAAGACGGTTCGTGACCGGGGCAGTTCGCCGTACGACTCGGGGACCCGGCGCAGGGTGATCAGCACGGCGACCGCCGTCAGCGGCAGATTGACCAGGAAGATCGCCCGCCAGTCGACGTACTCGGTGAGCAGACCGCCCAGGACGGGGCCGATCGCGGCCGCGGCGCCGCTGGTGCCGCCCCAGACGCCGAACGCCACACCGCGGTCCCGCCCCTGGTACGAGGCCATCAACAGCGGGGTGTTGGTGGCGAACATCGCCGCCGCGCCCACGCCCTGGACGGCACGTGCCGCGATCAGCAGGCCCGGGCCCGGCGCCAGCCCGCAGGCCAGCGAGGCGAGCGCGAACACGGCCAGCCCCGCCACGTACAGCCGGCGCCGCCCGAAGAGGTCGGCCGCCGAGCCGGCGACCATCAGCAGCGCGGCCAGCGCCAGCGCGTAGATGTCCAGCACCCACTGGAGCGAGGTGAAGGAGGCGCCCAGGCCGTCGGCTATCCGGGGCAGCGCGGTGTTCACGATCGTCACGTCGACCAGCAGCAGGAAGTTGCCGAGGGTGATGGCGACCAGGGGCCACCACTTGCCGCGCCGGCCGGACCCCGGTGCGCCCTCAGGCACCGCACCGCCGGCAGGTCTCCTGCGGGATGCGCTGGGTGCGTGGTGCGTGCCTGGCTGCTCTGTGCGGGGTGCGTGGGGCCCGTGGGGTGCGTGGGGTGCGTTGTGCACGCCTGGCTGCCCCGTGCCGGGTCCGTGGGGTGCGCTGTGCATGACTGCTTGTCCTCTTTCCTCCGTCGCTTCCGGGTTGCGTCCCCACGGTTTTCCTCCGTGGCTTCGGGGTCGCGACCCCACGGTCGGGTCCGTCCCGGTCGGTCCTCCAGCCACCGCGCTCCCGGCGGCGCAATCCGACACGCGCTAGCCTCGGACGGTGAAAACCGACGGGAAGCCCGGCGCGGGTGGCGGCGGTTTCGATGCCCTCGACCGCCGGCTGGCCCATGCGCTGCAGCTCGACGGCCGCGCGCCGTTCAGCCGGATCGCGGAGGTGCTCGGAGTGTCCGACCAGACCGTCGCCCGGCGCTACGGGCGGCACCGCACCAGCGGTGCGCTCAGGGTGCTGGGACTGTCCGACGCGCGGGTGCTGGGCGAGGTCGAGTGGATGGTCCGGGTGCAGTGCGCGCCGGAGGCCGCGGTCACCGTCGCCGAGGCACTGGCCCGCCGCCCGGACACCTCGTGGATCAGCCTGATGTCCGGCGGCACCGAGATCACCGCGCTCTGCCGGGCGGCGAACAGCGACCACAGCGACGCACTGCTGCTGGAGAAGCTGCCGCGCACCCCGAGCGTGGTCGGCGTCACCGCACACTGCCTGCTGCACGAGTTCTGCGGCGGGCCGCAGGGTCTCATCAGCAAGTCCGGTGCGCTGACCGAGGAGGAGGCCGCCCAGTTCGGCCCGCCGCCCCCGGACGTCGATCCGGCGGCCGAGCCGGTGGTGCTCGGCGACGCCGACCGTCGGCTGTTGGCCGCCCTCGCCCGGGACGGCCGGGCGCCGCTGGCCGAACTCGCCGCCGTCACCGGCTGGTCACCCACCACCGTCCGTCGTCGGCTCGCCGAACTGCGCGCGACCGGAGCGCTGTATTACGACGTCGATTACGACCTGCGGCAGTTCGGGTACGGCGTGATGGTCGCCCTCTGGCTGTCCGTGGCCCCTGCCGAACTCGCCGCGGCCGGCGCCGTGTTGGCGGAACACCCGGAGGTCGCCTTCGCCGGCGCCACCACCGGCCCGAACAACCTCTTCGCGTCGGTGCTCTGCCGGGACGTCCGGGCGCTCTACACGTACCTGACGACCCGGGTCGCGGCACTGCCCGGCGTACGGACGATGGAGAGTGCGCCCCGCATCCGGCAGATCAAGGGGCCGGGCCCGCTGGTCGCCGGCTCGCCGGCCGCCCGGGGACGCCGCCGATGAGGACGCCGGCGAGGATCTTGATGGAGCCCCCGCGCGACCCCTGGGCGCGCCCCGCGGGCAACCCCGTGACCTGGGTGAAGAACTGGGTCCGGTCGTCGCCCGGCACCCACATCTGGCTGTTGATCATCGGTGTGACCAGCCTCGTGATCGCCTCCGCCTCGGAGGGGCTGGGCCAGTTCCTCGTCCACCGCACCAGCAGCAACATCCATGAACTCAACGAACATCCGCTGCCCTCGCTGCTGATCAGCGGCTTCTGGATCGAGAACCCGGGGTCGTTCCTGCTGTACGTCGTGATGTTCGAGCTGGTGCACGCCAACGTGGAGCGCTGGACGGGCAGTTGGCGCTGGCTGCTGACCGTCGGCGGGGCACATGTCGCCGCGACCCTGGCCAGCCAGGAACTCGTCCTGCTGGCCATCGAGGGACACCAGCTGCCGCGCTCGATGACGCACGTCGTCGACATCGGCGTCTCGTACGGCCTGGCAGCCGCCGCCGGTGCGTTGACGTACCGCCTGCGGTCCCCCTGGCGCTACGGCTATCTCGTCGGCGTCCTGGCCTTCTTCGCCATCCCCCTGACCACCGGCGCCACCTTCACCGACTTCGGCCACGCCATCGCCCTGACCATGGGCTTCGCGGCCTGGCCACTGACCCCGGCGGCGAGGCTTTCGGCGGAGGAGGAGGGTGAGGGGGAAGAGGCAGCCGACGAGAGGAAGGCGGGGGGAGCGGGGCGCACGGGGCGCGCCGGGGGAGTGGGGCGAGGGGGAGGAGCCGGGGAAGCGGGAGAAGCGCGAGGAGCCGAGGAAGTGGGAGGAGCAGCGGAAGTCAGGGAAGTGGGGGAAGTGGGGGAAGACGAGGGCGGCGGCGGGCGTTAAGGGTTCAAGGGGCCTTCGGAACCCCTACGGGTAGGCCGAACAGATCCCGTAGGGGACGCGAGCGCCCCCTCGGGGCCTCAACGCCGGCGCAGAGAACGGTATTCCGGGCGCCAGCCCAGCCCCCACCCCACCTCAGCCCCCACCTCAGTCCCCGCCCACCTCAGACCAGCCCCCACCCCACGGTCAGACCAGGCCCCAGCCCCCTACACCCCGTACATCCGCTCCAGTACCACCGCGATGCCGTCGTCCTCGTGGGAGGCGGTCACCTCGTCGGCGACCGCCATCAGTTCGGGGTGGGCGTTGGCCATGGCCACGCCGTGGGCGGCCCAGGCGAACATCGGGACGTCGTTGGGCATATCGCCGAACGCCAGCGTCTCCTTGGCGGTGAGGCCCAGGCGGCGGGCGGCCAGGGACAGCCCGGTGGCCTTGGTCAGGCCCAGCGGCAGCAGTTCGACGATGCCGGGGCCGGCCACCATGATGCCGACCAGGTCACCGGCGACCTGGCGGGCGGCCGCCGCCAGTGCGTCGTCGTCCAGCGTCGGGTGCTGGAGGTAGACCTTGTTGATCGGGGCCGCCCAGAGGTCGTCGGGATCGTCGATCAGGACGTTCGGCAGCGGGCCCTCGTGGACGCGGTAGCCGGGGCCGACCAGCACCTCGCCCTCCAGGCCGTCCCGGCTCGCCGCCAGGAGCAGCGGGCCGACCTCGGCCTCGATCTTGGACAGCGCGAGACCGGCCAGCTGGCGGTCGAGCGTCACCGAGGTCAGCAGCCGGTGCTCACCCGCGTGGTAGACCTGCCCGCCCTGGCCGCACACCGCGAGCCCGTCGTAGTCCAGGGCGTCGAGGATGTGCCGGGTCCAGGGCACGGCTCGGCCGGTGACGACGATGTGCGCCGCGCCCGCCGCGGTGGCCGCGGCGAGCGCCTGGCGGGTGCGCTCCGAGACGGTCTCGTCCGGGCGCAGCAGCGTCCCGTCGAGGTCCGTCGCGATGAGCTTGTACGGCAGCGGCGGGGCGTCCGCCGGAGCTGATCGGCTCACTTGGCGCCGGACTCCTGGCGCGCCGTGACGGGCTCCAGCACGGTGCGGCCGCCGAGGTAGGGGCGCAGCACCTCGGGGACGCGGACCGAGCCGTCCGCCTGCTGGTGGTTCTCGAAGATCGCCACGATGGTGCGCGGGACGGCGCAGAGCGTGCCGTTGAGCGTGGCCAGCGGGCGGACCTTCTGCTTGCCGTCGGCGTTCTCGCGCATACGGACGGAGAGCCGGCGGGCCTGGAACTCGTCGCAGTTGGAGGCCGAGGTCAGCTCGCGGTACTTGCCCTGGGTCGGGATCCACGCCTCGCAGTCGAACTTGCGGGAGGCCGAGGCGCCCAGGTCACCGGTGGCGACGTCGATCACCTGGAACGGCAGCTCCAGGCTGTTCAGCCACTGCTTCTCCCACTCCAGCAGGCGCTGGTGCTCGGCCTGCGCGTCCTCCGGCGCGACGTAGGAGAACATCTCCACCTTGTCGAACTGGTGGACCCGGAAGATGCCGCGGGTGTCCTTGCCGTACGTGCCGGCCTCGCGGCGGAAGCACGGCGAGAAGCCGGCGTAGCGCAGCGGCAGCTGGCCGGCGTCGAGGATCTCGTCCATGTGGTACGCGGCGAGCGGGACCTCGGAGGTGCCGACGAGGTAGAAGTCGTCCTTTTCGAGGTGGTAGACGTTCTCGGCGGCCTGGCCGAGGAAGCCGGTGCCCTCCATGGCGTGCGGGCGGACCAGCGCCGGGGTCAGCATCGGTACGAAGCCGGCCTCGGTGGCCTGTGCGATGGCGGCGTTGACCAGCGCGAGCTCCAGCAGCGCGCCGATGCCCGTCAGGTAGTAGAAGCGCGAGCCGGAGACCTTGGCGGCCCGCTCGACGTCGATGGCGCCGAGTGCCTGGCCGATCTCCAGGTGGTCCTTGGGCTCGAAGCCCTCGGCGGCGAAGTCGCGGATGGTGCCGTGCGTCTCCAGGACCGTGAAGTCCTCCTCGCCGCCCACGGGGACGTCGGGGTGGACGAGGTTGCCGAGCTTGAGCAGCAGCTGCTGGGTCTCTTCCTTGGCCTCGTCCTGCGCGGCGTCGGCGGCCTTGACGGCGGCGGACAGCTCGCCGGCCTTCTTCAGCAGCGCGGCCTTCTCGTCGCCGGTGGCCTTGGGGATGAGCTTGCCGAGCACCTTCTGCTCGGAGCGCAGCTCGTCGAAGCGGACGCTGGACGACCTGCGCCGCTCGTCGGCGGAGAGAAGTGCGTCGACGAGCGCGACGTCCTCTCCACGGGCGCGCTGGGACGCGCGCACACGGTCGGGGTCCTCACGGAGCAGGCGAAGGTCAATCACACCACCAGGCTACCGGGGTCGCGCCCCGCGCTTCGACGCGATATTCCCCGGCATTGCAATTTGTCCGGTTTGCGGGGTTTATTCCGTTGGTGGGGTGCGGGAAATCCGGCGGGGAATTCCTGCTCATTCTCGCCCCTCGCGCGGGTGTCGTGATCTTCTGGAGGGGAGCGCGGGAGTCATCCGTTATGCGGGTGTTCGTGGCGTCCGCGGGCCGTGATCCACTAGGTGGTGGCGGGGAGTTGAGGCGGCCTTGGTGCGCCTCGGGCGGCGAAGTTGTCCACAGGGGAGAGGGATTCCCGGGTTTTTATCCACAGGCTGTGCGTGGGATCTGTGGAAGTCGGTGGCGATCATTCCGTTTCCGAAATGCTCGGCTATGGATTCTCTGTCCAAACCCCGTTCACGCACTCTTTCGTGTGGGATTGCCTCGCTCTAAAGGATGGACCGCAGGAATTATGCTGACGGGTCCGAGGTGGGGTGCTGTGGACTGATGTGGGGTCGGTAGGGCGATTTGTCGACTGTGTCCGACTGGCATGTCGACTTACCCACAGGTCGAGAACCGTGCCTGTGGATAACTTTGTGGACAACCCACAGCCCCTCAAGCCGCAGGTCGTGGGGCACCTTTTCAGCCACCGGGCGCACCACCCGCACCGCCACCACGAACCACTCGCATCACCGTGACGAGCCACTCGCACCACCGTGCCGCGCCACCCGCGCCACCGTGACGTGCCCGCCCGCCCCCGCCCGTCCCCGTCACGGGCCGCCGGGAGCTCAGCCCCGCCCGTCCAGGCAGCGCGCGAGCCAGTCCGCGGCCTCGGTGAACGCCGAGTCGGTCATCTGCCGCCGCACGCTCGGCGTCGTCTCGTCCGCCCGCGGATACGAACCGAGGAACCGCACCTCCCGGCAGACCCGCTTGAGGCCCATCAGGACCTCGCTGACCCGGCGGTCGGTGATGTGCCCCTCGCAGTCCACCGAGAAGCAGTAGCGCCCGATCCCCTCGCCGGTCGGCCGGGACTCGATGCGCATCATGCTGACGCCGCGCACCGCGTACTCCTGGAGCAGTTCCAGCAGCGCACCGGGGTGGTCCTCGGCCAGCCACAGCACCACCGACGTCTTGTCCGCGCCGGTGGGCGACGCCGGCCGGGCCGGGCGGCCCACCAGCACGAAGCGGGTGGCCGCGTTCTGCGCGTCGTGGATGTCGGTGACCAGCGGCGTCAGGCCGTACGTCGCGGCCGCGAACTCACCGGCGAACGCACCGTCGTAGCGGCCCTCCTGCAC
The DNA here is from genome assembly GCF_042734445.1 of Streptomyces sp. NPDC059649. NCBI lineage: Bacteria > Bacillati > Actinomycetota > Actinomycetes > Kitasatosporales > Streptomycetaceae > Streptomyces > Streptomyces sp. NPDC059649. The sequence continues at coordinate 187,752 of NZ_JBHWDV010000003.1, read as the reverse complement.
CAGCCGCGCCCCGTCCGCGTTCGAGGCCGCCGACTCCCATACGGCCTCCGGGAGTTGGGCCGCCAGCCACTTGCGGACCTGCGGCTGGGCGACCGGATGCCCGGTCACCGTCTTGACCCCGTCGAGCGTCGTTCCGGGGCGCACCAGCAGCGCGAAAGCGATCGGCAGCAGCACCTCGCGGTAGATCATCAGCGGTTCGCCGGAGGCCAGTTCGTCGAGGGTCGTGGTCACCCCGCCCTCGACGGAGTTCTCGATCGGCACCAGGGCGGCCGCCGCCTCCCCCGCCCGCACCGCGTCCAGGGCGGCCGGCACCGACACCATCGGCACCAGCTCGCGCGTCGCCGCCTCGGGCAGGCTGCGCAGCGCGGCCTCGGTGAACGTGCCCGCGGGGCCGAGATACGTATAGCGGCTGGCCGACATCCTTGAGGACTCCCTCGCGTGACTGCGGGGGCACCCCGCCGATCGTCTCCCTGTCCTGCCACGATACCGAGCCGTTCCGGCCGCCGGACCGGGCTTCCGCAGGCCGGACAGCGCGGCCCGGCCACCCGCCGGGGGACCTCAGCCCTCCAGCAGCGGCTGCCCCACGTACCCGCCCGGCTCCGCGGCCGGCGGCACCGCGTACAAGCCGCTCGCCTCGTGCCGCAGGAACGGCGAGAGCGCGTCCCCGCGGTCCAGCTTCCGCTGGACCTGGGTGAAGGCCCGCAGCGGATCGGCCTGCCAGCAGATGAACAGCAGCCCGGCGTCCGGCGCACCGTCCTCCCGGAAGCCGTCGTGGTACGAGAACGGGCGGCGCAGCATCGCCGCGCCCTGGTTGGACTCCGGCGCCGCGACCCGGGCGTGCGCGTTGGCCGGGATGACCGGCAGCCCGTCCGGTCCGGTGGCGTCCAGCTTCATGGGCGTGGTCTCGGAACCGCCGGTCAGCGGCGCCCCGTTGTCCTTGCGACGCCCGATGACCCGCTCCTGCTCGTGCCGGGAGCGCTTCTCCCAGTCGTCCAGCAGCATCCGGATCCGGCGGACGACGGCGTACGAACCGCCGCGCATCCACTGCTGCTCGGCGTCCCGCCCGACGAAGATCCGCTCGTCGAAGTCCGGGTCGGTCGGCTTGGGGTTGTTGGTGCCGTCGACCTGGCCCATCAGGTTGCGGGCGGTCATCGGGTGCGCGGTGGCGCCCGGGGAGCGGTGGAAGCCGTTCATCTGCCAGCGCAGCCGGGCGGTGCCGGCGGCGTCCTTCTGCAGCGCCCGCAGCGCGTGGAAGGCGACCAGCGCGTCATCGGCACCGATCTGGATCCACAGGTCGCCGTTGCTGCGCTTCGGGTCCAGCGCGTCGGCGGAGAAGTCCGGCAGCGGGTCGAGCTGCACGGGGCGGTGCTTCGTCAGGCCCGTACGGTCGAAGAAGCTGTGGCCGAGGCCGAAGGTGACGGTCAGCGAGGACGGGCCGGCGTCCAGCGCGACACCGGTGTCGGCGTCCGGCGCCCGGCCGGCCATCAGCTGCTCGGCCGTCCGCGACCAGCGGCGCAGCAGCGCGGCGGCGGCCTTGCGGTCGCTGCCCGGTGCCAGGTCGAAGGCGACGAGGTGCCCGCTGGCCTGCAGCGGGGTGGTGATCCCGGCCTGCTGCTTGGCGCGGCCGTCCCGGAACGGCACCTCGGTGGAGCCGAGGGAGCTCAGGGCCGTGGCGGGCCGGTCGTCCGGTGCGGCGGCCGTCCCCAGGGCGCCGCCGGCGCCGCCGACGACCAGCCCCGTGGCACCCGCCGCGCCGACGGTGCCGAGCAGCCGGCGGCGGGAGAGCGTCAGGGCGGGCCGTGGGCCGGCCGGCTCGGGCGCCGGGGCCTGCGGTTCGGGGGCCTGGGGTTCGGGGGCCTGCGCGGTTCGCTTGCTCATCAGCCGATCTTCACGTTCCTGAACTCGGTCACCTGGTCGATGTCGGAGGTCCGTACGAGCAGCGAGAGCTGCCACCGTCCCGGAACCGGCAGCAGGACACCGCTGGCGCGCCAGTGTCCCTTGCCAGTGTGCCGGGGCACCACCGTCAGCGGTCCGAGCTTCTTGGCCTTGAGGGTGAACTCGATCTTCACCTCGGGGACGTCCTTGGCCCGGCCCTTCGGGTCGGAGATCCGCAGCCGCAGGTCGTTGGCGTTGCCGCTGCGGCCGGGGTCGAGGTCGATGCGGGCGGTGCCCTTGCCGCCCGGTCCGCCGGTGTCGAACGGCACGGTGAGGACCCGCGGCTGGTTGTCCGCGGCCGACCGCCCGCCCGACGCGGCCTTGACCGCCTCCTCGGTACGGGCCGGCTCGGTGGCGGTGAGCACCGTCGTCACCACCAGCAGGACCACCGCGACCGACGCCTCGGCCAGTACGGACCGGCGCAGCCCCAGCCGCTCGGGATCGGCGTCGCGCAGCCGCTTGGTACGAGCGGTACGCAACGCGGCCTGCTGCCGGGCGAGTTGGGCGGCGCGGGCGGGGTCGGCTGGCTCCGCCGCGGACGCGGCTGTCGATCCGGCCGCCGATCCGGCTGTCGATCGGGCTGCGGGTCCGGCCGCCGGTTCTCCCGCCGGTCCTCCGGCCGGTCCGGTCGCCGGCTCCTCGCCGTGCGTGGCGGACTTCTCGGCGGTGCCGGCCGCCGGCACGGGCACGGTCTCCTCGGAGCGCTCCTCGGCCTCCTCGTGGTCCGGGGCCGCATCCGCCGCTTCCGCAACCGGCGCTTCCGCAGCCCCTGCTTCCGCTTCCGCTTCCGCGTCCGCCGCTTCCGGTTCGGCCGCCCGTACCTCCGTCAGCCGCGCCGTCCAGCGCCGCGAGAGCCAGGCGATGCCGACGAGCACCACCACCAGGCCCACCTTGAGCAGCAGCAGCCGCCCGTAGGTGGTGCCGGTCAGTGCGGTCCAGGTGCCGACCTGCCGCCAGGACTGGTAGACACCGGTGGCCACCAGCACCAGGACGGAGCCGAACGCGATCCGCGAGAAGCGGTGGACGGCGGTCCGTTCGACCGGCGGGCCCCAGTACAGGGACACCACCAGCGCCGCCAGCCCGCCGAGCCAGGTGGCGACGGCGAGCAGATGCAGGACGTCGACCGGCATCGCGATCGCGGGCTGCAGCCCGGTCGAGGCGTGTTCGGCCATCGCCCAGGTCGCCGCGAGACCGGCGGCGACGATCACCCCGCCGATGCCGAGCCCGAACGTCAGGTCCTTGCGCCGCCGTGCCTCCTCGGCGGGATCCCCGGGGCCGTCCTCGGCGGCCCGGCCGGCGTCGTCCCCGCCGGTCCCGCCCTCGGCGGCCCGGCCGGCGTCGTCCCCGTCGGTCCCGTCCTCGGTGGCCCGCCCCGCGTCGTCCCCGTCGTTCCGGCCGCCGTCGTCGTCCCCGGCGCCCGCCTCCGCAGCTCCACCCGGCCCCTGTGCCCGCGCGTACGCCCCGAAGAGCACCGCCACGAACAGTGCCGCCGCGGCGAGCAGCAGCAGACGGGAGACCAGCGCCGCGCCCGGCTTGGTGAGCAGTACCTGCTGCAGCCCGCCGAGGTCGAGGACGTCGGCGAGATCGCCGGAGCCGGTGTAGGGGGCGCGCAGCAGCAGCATCGCCAGGGTGGTGCCGGTCAGCACCGCCCACCCCTGGACGACCAGGCGCTGGACGGACCGTACCCGGGCGGCGGCCGGCCGGCAGGCCACCACGAAGGCGGCGCCGCCGGCGAGCAGGACGAAGCCCGCGTACGCCAGCGCACGGGCGATGCCGTAGAGCGCCCCCACGATGCCGCCGCCGGCTTCCTGCTGGGGCACCGGTGCGGTGGTCTTCGAGGGCGCACCGATCGAGAAGGTGAAGGCGCCGGACACCGGGTGGCTGTCGGCGGAGACCGCCTGCCAGGCGACGGTGTACGTGCCGTCGCCGAGGCCCGGCGGCAGCCCCGTGCCGTATTTGACGGTGCTGCCGCTGCACAGGTTGCGCAGTGTGCCGCGGTCCACCCGCTTGCCCCGCGGGTCCAGGACCCGGATGGAGTCGTCGCCCATCGCGACGCCCTCGGAGAAGGTGAGTGTCACCTGCTCGGGTGCCTGGTCCACCACCGAGCCCTGTGCGGGGGTGCTGCCGGTCAGCGCGGCGTGCGCGGACGCCGGGGCGGCGCCGCCGAACAGCGCGCCGGCCAGCGCCACCGCGACGAGCAGCACCCGCAGTACCGCGGACCGCCGCGGCCGTGGCCCGGTGATGACCATAGTGATCGCTCCCTCAACTGCCGTGTGAGTGCGGTTGCCGTGACGTACCGTGCCGCCCGTTACTTCTTCGGCTGGTAGTTGGCGGCCCTGACCGGGATGCTCACCGTGACGGGCTCGGCATGGGCGAACCGCAGCTGGACGGTGATCACGTCGCCCTTGGTCGGCTTGTACTTGAGGCCCATGAACATCAGGTGGTTGCCGCCGCGGCTGAGCTTCAGCTCGCCGTTCGCCGGGACCGGCAGCGAGTCGGCCTGCTCCATCTTCGTGCCGGACGTCTTGTGGAGGGTGATGTCCTTGGCGAAGTCGCTGGTGACCGAGGTGATCTTGTCGGCGGTGCCGCCGTTGTTCTTGACGGTGAAGAACGCGCCGGCCATGTCATCGGTGACCGGCTGCGGCATGTACGCGCCGTCGACCGTGAACTGCGGGGCGCTCTCCCCGGTGCCGCATCCCGCCAGGGCGAGTCCGGCGGTGAGGGCGAGGGCGGCGGCGAGGGTGGTGCGGCGGTTCACGGGTTCTGTCCCTTGATGATCTTCGGAAGTGCGGTGGTGTAGTTGTCGGAGGTCGCCTCCTGCATGCCCAGCCAGTGGATCTTGTCGTCCTTGGGGGAGCTCAGCAGGACCTGCGCGCCGTGGGTGGAGACCACATCGCCGTTCTTCTTCTTGACCGGCTTCTCGATGCCGATGTTGACGCTGCGGGCGCCCGCCTGGATGGTGTCGAAGCGGCCCGTCAGACCGATGAAGTCCTTGTTGATGCCGCCGAGCCACTTCTTGAGGGCGGCCGGGGTGTCGCGCTCCGGGTCGGAGGTGACGAAGACGACCCGCAGGTCCTTCTGCTCGGCCTTCGGCAGCTGCTTCACCGCGACGGCGATGTTGGCCATGGTCAGCGGGCAGACGTCCGGGCAGTGGGTGTAGCCGAAGTAGATCAGCGTCGGGTGGCCCTTGGTCTTCTCCAGCAGGTCGTACTTGGCGCCCTGGGAGTCGGTCAGTACCAGGTCCGGCTTCTCCATCGGACTGTCGAGCGTGACGAGGGGCTTGGCGGCGGTGCCCCCGGAGACCTCGGCGACCGGCTTGTCGCGGTCGCCGTCGCCGTCCTGGCCGCAGGCGGTCAGGCCGAGCGCGGTGACCGCCGCGACGGCGGAGGCGAGCAGGGCCCTTCGACGCATTGCGCTGTGCATGGCAGATGTATCCCGTTTGTGTGGTGTGGTCCGGCGCCCCGCTCACGGGGAGCGGGGCGCGGGGCCGGCGGCGCGGTGCGGCGCCGCCGGGCCCGTACTGGCGATCAGGCGTTGCGCCGCCGGCCGGCGAACACGCCGAAACCGACGCCGATGATGCCGACGACGATGCCGACGGCGCCCAGCAGGCGGGCCGTGTTGTCGCTGGTGTCGGCGGCCGCGGCGGTCTTCTCCTCGCCGCCCTTGTCGCTGCTCGCGGCGTCGGCGGCCGCGCCGTGCGCATCGCCCTCGGCCGCGGTGAGCTTGAGCACCGGCGCCGGGTTCTCCGGCTCCGGGCCGCCCTCCTTCGTCGGCTCGATCCAGCGCACGACCTGCTTGTTGTCGTACGTCTGGAGGGCCTTGAAGACGAGCTGGTCGGCGTCCTTGGGCAGCTGGCCGACGGAGAGCGGGAACTGCTGGAACTGGCCCGGCTCGACGCCCTTGCCGTCCGCGGTCCAGGTGACCTTCGAGGGCGCCTCGGTGATCCTCTCGCCCTCCATCTCGATCGGCTTGGCGAGCTTGGTCTTGGTGACCGACACCTTCCATCCGGGCACCGGCTGCGGCATGACGGACGCCAGCGGGTGGTCGGTCGGCAGGGTCACCTCGAGCTTCACCGTCGAGGCGTTGTCCCGCTCGTTGGGCACCTTGAAGTTGACGGTGGCGAAGCCGCCCTTGGGCGCCTCGCCCGGCTGCACGCTGACGTGCGCGAAGGCCGGCCCGGCGAGCAGCAGCACACTGCCGGCCGCGATCCCGCCCACGAGAGGCAGTCGGGTCTTGATAGATCCGGCAATTCCGGACGATTTTGACGTTCCGGAAGCCTCGGACATCGTGGGCTTGCTGGGCTCGCTGGGCATGGTCGACGCGTTCGGCATGGAAAGCACTCCACAGGAAGGAGAGAGATACGGGTGACGGTGATCGGTGGCACGCCCACGGCGACGCCGCGCGAGCCCGCACCCCCTGTGGGAACGTGCGTCGCGGGACGTCAGGCCGCGAGGGCCAGGGCGGTCACGGCAGGCGGCCCTCGCCGGATCACACTGTGGTGGAGCGCGGCGCCCTGCGGGCCGGGTTTGTCATCCCCGTACGAAACGAGGGCGCGCAGCAGTGCCTCGTGCGCCGCGCCGAGGCCCGTGAGCAGGGCGCGGACGAGCGTGAGCGCCCCGCGCACCGCACCGAACAGGGCCCGGACGGTCAGCTCGTACGCCGCCGGGGCCGACATCCGGACCAGCCGCCACAGCGCCGCCTCGCCCCGCCGCAGCAGCCAGCCGACCGCGAGCGCGGCCAGCAGGTGCCCCAGCAGCATGGGCAGCGACGGCAGCAGACCGTGCGCCACTGCCGGGCCGGCGGCGGCGCCACCGGTCGTCGCCGGTCCGCCGTGCGCGGTCAGACCGGCCACGGAGGCCATGTCGTAGCCGCCCCCGTCGAGGAGCCGCCGCGCCCGCGCACCGTCCAGCCGGCCGGTACCGAGCCCGCACATCAGGTGCCGGGCCAGGTCGACGGCCGTCGCGTCGGACAGCGCGCCGTGGCCCCCGGAGCCCATCGCCATACCGGCCATCGGCATCCGCTGCTGCGCCATCCGCTCGGCGGTCGTCAGACCGCACACCTGGCCCCAGACGAACAGCGAGTGCAACGCCAACTGGCCCACCGCGAGCCCCGCGGCGATGCCCGGCAGCGACCGTTCCCGGCCGGCCAGCGGCGCCGCGACCGCGAACACCACGGCGGCCGCGACCCCCAGCGTCCACAGCGGAACGGCCGCGCAGGAAGCGATCATGTGCCCGGCCGCGGACAGCGCGACACAGACCGCGGTGAACACCGCGGCCCTCAGCAGCCGCAGGTCCGCGGCCGCGCGCGCTGGGGAGGCGGGCGGGGCAATCATGGCCGCGCCATCATCCCACTGCCCCCGCCCGCGGCCTACGGCAGGTCGGGGCGAGGGGGCGCCTCCGGGGGGCGTCCAGGGCGTCCGGCGGGGCGCGCGGAGGCGCGGGCGCGGCGCTGCGTCTACACCGATGCGCTCACTCTTCGCATCCGCCGAATGAGCGGTATCACGTCCCGGACATGCTTACGGACCTTGGGGCTCGGCAATACGTATCGATATGTCGAGCCGCGGCCAGGAGGCTGGAGCGATGAGCATCTGGTGGTCACTCCATTTGCGGCGCGAGGCTGCGAGCGTGCCGCTCGCCCGGCGTCTGCTGCTGGGCACGATGGAAACGGCGGGCGTCGACCCGGACATCTGTTACGACCTGTCGGTCGCGCTCTCCGAGGCCTGCGCCAACGCCGTTGAGCACGGCGGCGACGGAGCCACCGAGGACTACCGCGTGACGGTCTACATCAACGGCGACACCTGCCGCATCGAGGTCACCGACTCGGGCCCCGGCTTCCGCGGCGCCCCCTCGGCCCCGCCCCATAGCCCCGCGGACCGCCCCCTGCCGGCCCCCGTCCCCGCCCCCGCCCAGGCCCCCGCATACGCGGAGGACGGCCGGGGGCTCTTTCTGATCGAGGCCCTCACCGACCACGTCCGCTACCGCAACCGCACCGGCCGCCCGGGCGCGGTGGTCAGCTTCGACAAGATCCTGAAGTGGCGCGAGGGGGCCGCCCTCCCCATGGCTTCGTAAGGGGAGCAAGGCAAGATACGGGCTCTGACCTGCGGAAACGGTCAACCCCGCGAGATGCCGGCATGGGTGCAGACTCCCCGCATGGCTGTTCAGCCGACCGGAGTCCTTTCCCCGGCCCAGGCAGCCAGCAGCCGCAGCGCGGTGTGCGAGGGCGAGCCTTCCTCCACGGTGTGGGCGATCAGGGCCTGGTCCGGGTCGTCCGGCAGACGTAGCGTCTCGAAGCGGAGGTCCAACTCGCCCACTATGGGGTGCCGGTAGACGTAGCGGCCGTGGGTCTTGTCCTTGAGGCGGTGCTCCGCCCAGACCTCCTGGAACACCGGGCTGGCGGTGGTGAGTTCGTCGAGCAGCTCCGCCGTGTGCGGATCGTCTGGGTGGCGTGCGGCGTCGAGACGGAGGTAAGCGGCCACGTCACTGGCCTTGCCGCGCCAGTCGGCGTACAGATCGCGCATCCCCTCGTCGAGGAAGACCAGGCGGGCCAGGTTCCGCTGCCGGGGAGGAAGCGCGCCGAAGTCGGTGATCAGGGCTGCTGCGAGGCGGTTCCAGGCCAGGACGTCGGTGTTGCGGCCGACGATGTAGGCCGGGACGTCAGGTGTCGAGTCCAGGAGCCGGCGCAGGCCCGGCCGTACGTGCTGCGGGCGGGGTTCGCCGTCCCCGGGCTCCGGTTCCGACCGGGGTACGGGGCGTGCCAGCCGGTACAGGTGCTCGCGCTCCACCGCGTCCAGGCGCAGGGCGCGGGCGACCGCGTCCAGCACCTCCTCGGAGAAGTGCAGGGTGCGGCCCTGTTCCAGCCGGACGTAGTGATCCACGCTCACCCCGGCCAGCTGGGCCAGTTCCTCCCGGCGCAGCCCGGGCACCCGGCGGCGGCTCCCGTAGTCCGGCAGCCCCAGTTCCTCGGGCCGCAGCCGTGCCCGGCGGGAGCGGAGAAACTCGCCCAGTTCTGTACGTCGGTCCAGTGCCATGCGGCCAGTATTCACGGCCCGGCGCCGTGCGCGGTGGCCTTTGCCTGGTCATGCCGTGCCCAGGCACGGGCTGCCACTGGGTCGGCCCGGCGGCCGGCACCACAGTGGTGGACGCCGGAACGGTTCCGGCAGACCGGCGGCCCGCCCGGCCCCGGACCCTCCAACCGTATGGGGAGATACGCGACATGAGCGCAACCAACCTGCCGGCCCTTCCGCTCGGCACCACCGGCATGGACATCACCCGCGTCGGCTTCGGGTCCTGGGCGGTGTCCGGCGCGGGATGGCGCTTCGCCTGGGGCGCCACCGACGACGACGAGTCCATCGCCGCCATCCGCCAGGCGGTCGCCTCGGGCGTCAACTGGATCGACACCGCTGCCGTGTACGGGCTGGGGCACTCCGAGGAACTGGTCGGCAAGGCCATTGCCGACCTGCCCGAGGCCGAGCGCCCCTACATCTTCACCAAGGCCGGGCTGGTCTGGGACCCGGACGACCCGCAGGCCGCACCCCGCCGGATCATGAAGCCGGCCAGCGTCCGCCGCGAGATCGAGGACTCCCTCCGGCGTCTGGGTGTCGACCGCATCGACCTGTACCAGGTGCACTATCCGGACAGTGGCGAATCGCTGGAGTACGCGGGAGGCGGCTACGGGTCCGTCTCCCCGAACGCCACCCCGCTGGAGGAGTACTGGCAGGTCATGGCCGATCTCAAGGCCGAGGGGAAGGTCCGTGCAATCGGTCTGTCCAATCACTCGGCCGAGCAACTCGACGCCGCGGAGCGGATCGCCCATGTCGACGTCATCCAGCCTCCGTTCTCGGCCATCAACCGCTCGGCCGCGCCTGAGATCGCCTGGGCCCACGCCCACGACACCGGTGTGATCGTCTATTCCCCGCTCCAGTCCGGCCTGCTCACCGGCGCGTTCTCGGCCGAACGCGCCGCGAGCCTGTCCGACGACGACTGGCGCTCCGCCCACCATGACTTCACCACGGGCCTGACCGCCAACCTCCGCCTGGCCGAGGCGCTGCGGCCCGTCGCCGACCGGCACGGCGCCACCGTCGCCGAAGTCGCCATCGCCTGGGCCCTGGCCTGGCCGGGCATCACCGGCGCCATCGTCGGCGCCCGCACGCCCCGCCAGGTCAACGGCTGGATCGCAGCCGGCGCGGTTCACCTGACGCGGGCCGACCTCGACGAGATCGCCGCCGCGATCACCGACTCCGGCGCGGGCGCGGGCCCCGCTCGCCCGTAGCCGCCGTACTCCACAAGGACCGCCGTACCTCACAAGGAGATCGCCGCCGATGTCCCTCGTCGTCATTGCCGAATGCCTGGCTGCCCAGGGTCAGGAGGACCGTCTGCGCACCGCCCTGGAGGCGATGATCGAACCATCCCTGGAAGAACCCGGCTGTCTCGCGTACAGCCCCTATGTTGACCCCAACCGTCCGGCCCGCATGGTGGTTGTCGAGGAGTGGACCGACCCGGGGGCTCTGCAGGGACATTTCGCAACCGCCCATTTCCTGCATGCCAGGCAGGTCCTGGACCGTGTCCTGGCTGAGCCCATGACTGTGCGCACGCTGGTGGCCGCCCCCGCGGGGTGACGATGCTGCCGGGCACATCCAGGGCACAGCACACCGAAAAACCCTGCGGACCGCTGAGGATTACCGAGCGTAATTTTCCCAGGTCCGCAGGGTTTTCGCGGCAAAGTCGCAGGTCAGCCGCCCCTCGCGCCATTCGATCCTCAAATGGCGAGAGGGCGCGGCACTGCCGATGGCGTCCTGACGCCTCGGCGGGGCGCTGGGCGGGAATCGTGTGAGGCGGCGGCGCGGAGTGTAAGGGCGGGAGGGCGCGGGAGTGCCCTGTGGGGCCGCGGGTTGGCCGGAAAGTGCCTGTTCGGCGAGGGTTGGCGGCGCGGTCTCGCGGTGGGAGGACCTCCCCCGCGGCGTCCCCTGTCCCTGCGAGACCGGCGCGCACCAAATCTAACGCGAAGAAGCTCGCGTTAGTCTTTCCCGGACAATACTTGGCGTGATCCCGCACTGCAATACGGAGCCGGCGTGACGACAGCGCACCAGGCCGGGGGCGCCCCGGGCGAGACCCGACCCGGCGGGCGCACCGCGCGTACCCGGGAGGCCGTACTGGCCGCGGTGTTCGAGGAGTTGGGCGCCGGCGGGTTCGCCGGGCTCACCATGGAGAAGGTCGCCCAGCGCTCGGGGATCCACGTCGCCACGCTCTACCGGCGCTGGCGCAGCATCGAGGGTCTGGTCTGTGATCTGCTGACCGAACTGAGCTCCGACGTGCCGCTGCCGGACACCGGCACGCTCCCCGGCGACCTGCGGGCACTCGCCCGCTCGATAAGCGCGTTCTACGGCGAGCCGCCGACGCGGCGGCTCATCGAGGCGGTGGTGTCGGCGGCGGCCCGCGACCCGGAGGTGGCCACCGTGCTGCGGTCGTTCTTCGCCGAACGGCTGGCGCTGGCCGGCCAGATGGTGGAGCGGGCCGTGGCGCGCGGCGAACTGCCCGCGGACACCGATCCCGAGCAGGTGATGTCGGCGCTCGGGGCGCCCTTCTACTACCGGATCCTGATCGCCCGCCGCCCGGTCGACGCGGCGCTGGCGGAATCGGCGGCCACCGCCGTATGGGCCGCGGCCCGCGCGGGCGCGTACCCGCGGGAAGGCGACGGGCCGGTGGACGACGCCACCGGCCCGTGACCCCGGGCTACTTCTTCAGCCCGGCCATCCAGCTCTCGACCTCGTCGGACCGGCGCGGCAGCGCGGCCGAGAGGTTCCGGTTGCCGTCCTCCGTGACGAGGATGTCGTCCTCGATACGGACGCCGATGCCGCGGTACTCCTCCGGGACCGTCAGATCGTCCGCCTGGAAGTACAGACCCGGCTCGACGGTGAGGACCACGCCGGGCTCCAGCGTGCCGTTGACGTACGTCTCGGTGCGGGCCGCGGCGCAGTCGTGGACGTCCAGGCCGAGCATGTGGCCGGTGCCGTGCAGGGTCCAGCGGCGCTGCAGGCCCAGCTCCAGCACCCGCTCGACCGGGCCCTCGACCAGGCCCCACTCGACCAGCTTCTCGGTGAGCACCCGCTGCGCCGCGTCGTGGAAGTCGCGGAAGGCGGCGCCCGGCTTGACCGCCGCGATGCCCGCCTCCTGGGCCTCGTAGACCGCGTCGTAGATCTTGCGCTGGAGGTCGGAGAAGCGGCCGTTGATCGGCAGGGTGCGGGTGACGTCCGCGGTGTAGAGGGTGTCGGTCTCCACGCCGGCGTCCAGCAGCAGCAGGTCGCCGGGGCGGACCGGGCCGTCGTTGCGGACCCAGTGCAGGGTGGTGGCGTGCGGTCCGGCGGCGCAGATGGAGCCGTAGCCGACGTCGTTGCCCTCCACGCGGGCGCGCAGGAAGAACGTTCCCTCGATGTAGCGCTCGGACGTCGCCTCGGCCTTGTCGAGGACCTTCACGACGTCCTCGAAACCGCGGACGGTGGAGTCGACGGCCTTCTGCAACTGGCCGATCTCGAACTCGTCCTTGACCACCCGGGCCTCGGAGAGGAAGACCCGCAGCTCCTCGTCGCGCTCGGCGGTGACCTTGTCGGTCAGCGCGGCCTCGATGCCGGCGTCGTGCCCGCGGACGACGCGGACCGGGCCGGTGGCCTCCTTGAGCGCCTCGGGCAGCTCGCGCACGTCCTTGCACGGCACGCCGAGCAGCGCCTCGGACTCGCTCAGGCTGTGGCGGCGGCCCACCCACAGCTCGCCCATGCCGTTGAGCCAGAACTCGCCGTTCTCGCGGTCGGAGCGGGGCAGGCGGTAGATGGTCGCCTCGTGGCCGTCCTTGGTGGGCTCCAGGACCAGCACGCTGTCGTCGGTCTGGTCGCCGGTGAGGTAGACGTACTCGGTCGCGGCGCGGAAGGAGTACTCGGTGTCGTTGGAGCGGGTCTTCAGGTTGCCCGCCGGGATCACCAGGCGCTCACCGGGGAAGCGCGCGGACAGCGCGGCGCGGCGGCGGGCGGCGTTCGGGGCCTGCTCGATCGGCTGGAGGTCACGCAGCTCGGTGTCGGCCCAGCCGCTCTTCATGTTCTCCGCGAGCTCGTCCGAGACGCCCGGGTAAAGGCCGTTCTTGCGCTGCTTGATCGGCTGCTCGTCCTCGTCCGGGGTCTCCGGCGTGAGCTCGTCGGTCACAATGCCTCCTTTTAAGAGTGAACCGCATTCCATCGTATGTGCCGACGGATGACGGTCCAGGGGGCAGCAGCTGTGACCTGTCGGGCAGCGGCCGCGCCCCTTTCCGAGGGCACCGCCGCTCACCCGTCCGACCTGCTAAATCGCGGGTCCTATTCCTCGAAGTACGCCACCAGCAGGACCACGTCCTCCTCCGACGACGGGTCGTTGAGCCCCTGCGGCAGCATCGTGCGCAGGACGTGGTCGGCCACCGCCTCCGGATCTTGGCGGCTCGCCCGGGGGACGCCCGCGGCGGCGGTGTGCAACCGGGCGAAGGCGCGGTCCATCGGCTCCCCGGTGCGGTGCAGCAGCCCGTCGCTGTAGAGGAGCAGGGTCTCGCCGCCGGTCGGTTCGATCTCCACGCTGGGCGCTTCCCAGCAGGCCAGCATGCCCAGCGGTGCGGACAGCGAGGTCTCCACGAACTCCGTCCGCAGGTCCCCGAGGATCAGCGGCGGGCAGTGACCGGCCCCGGCCAGCACCAGCTTGCGCGGCAGCACGCCCGGCACCGGCGGCGCGGGCGGGCCGCCCGGCGCGCCCGGCGGCGGCTCGGTGAACGCGAACAGGGCGGTCGCACTGCGCGCCGGTTCGGTCAGCCGCAGCAGCAGCTCCAGGTCGGAGAGGACCGCGACCGGATCCTCGCCCTCCATGACCGCGTAGGCGCGCAGCGACGCCCGCAGCCGTCCCATGGCGGCCACCGCGCTCGGCCCGGATCCGGTCACCGAGCCGACGGCCAGGCCCAGCGCGCCGTCCGGCAGCGGCAGGGCGTCGTACCAGTCGCCGCCGCCGCGCGGTCCGGTGGCGTGCCGTACCGCGAGGCGTACGCCCGGGACCCGCGGCAGCCGGTGCGGCAGCAGCTCCGCGCGGAGCGTGGCGGCGGCCTGCCGGCTGCGGTGGAGTTCGAGGAGGCGGGCGAGGTGTTCGGAGGCGTGGGTGCGGTAGAGGCCGACGAGGTGGCGCTGACGCTCGGTGGGGGCGGCCGGTTCGTCGTAGAGCCAGACCGCGGCGCCGGTCCGGCCGACCGGATCGGCGGTGAGCGGCACGGCGTAGCTGGCGGCGTAGCCGAGGCGGGCGGCGACCTCCCGCAGCCGGGGGTCGAGGTCCTTCTCCCCGGGGATGTCGGGCTCGCTGATCTCCGTACGGTCGTCGGGGCCGCCCTTGCCGGCGGGGGCGTCGTCGCCGGTGCCGGAAGTGCCCGGCTCCGGAAGGCCGTCCAGTATCCGCGCGTACGACAGGGCGCGGCGCGGGACGGTCTCGATGTGCCCGATCTCGGCGTGGCCGAGGCCGAGGCCGACGGTGGTCTCCGGGCCGAGTCCGTCGGTCGGTGCCAGGACGACCAGTCCGCGGCGAGCGCCGACCAGCGAGGCCCCGGCGCGCAGCAGCTCGTGCAGCGCCTCGTCCAACGTCCGTGTGCGGACGAGCCGTTCGGTCAGGTCGTGCAGGGTGCTGAGGTCGGAGATCCAGCCGGCCAGCCGGTCCTGGACGGCGGCGAGTTGGTCGAGCGCGGAGACCTCGGGGGTGGCGGCGGAGCCGGGCGGGGGGTCGGGGGCGGTGCAGCCGGCTCCGTCGGTGACGGTGTCGGACGCGTCGTCGGAGGGGTCGGACGGGGTGCCGGAGGCGGGGTCCGCAGAGGCCTTCGCCGGATGCGGGCCGACAGTGTGCGGGGGAGCGGGCAGAGCTGGTTCGATTCCAGCCACTTTTGGTACGTGAGGGGCAGTCATGGCCGGCGGCTATCGTCGCGCCAGGCATTGCTCCAGTTCAGGCCGCTGTTTGTGAGGGAGTGCGGCTTTTTGTTGAGTGACGTTGTGCGATCCGTTCGGGCGCTCAATTTCCTCAATAGCATCGCAAACCCCCATGTCATGCTGCTCCGCTATCAATGCCTCCACATGTACACGCACCAGCGAGGGGATGTCCAGCATTGTCCCCGTGGGGTTTGTGGTGTCAGTGAGGTCTGTAGATTGGCCTGAAAAAAGCACCCTGAGCGTCAATTTGAGGTCGACTGACGCCGATCAACAGCGCGTCATCACCACCATGGCGGGTACGTACTCGGAAAGGTGCGGGGCCAGTTGGGGCCGCACCGGGAACTCTCCGGCGGGCACCGGCGTCTCATACGGCGACGACCGCACGCACTCCCAAGTGGCGGGGACTGCATCACCGGAAGCGCAAGCGCCATGCGCGCGCCACCCCTCGCCACGTTCCCCGCTCGGCGTACGACGTGATGCGCTGCCTTGTACACGCGGTGACCAGAGATCCACGTGGCGTGATCGACGCGCGATCGACCCCGGCGTGCATGACCGGGCCGCAAGAACGCCACCTACGGCATCGAGCGGCCCGGTCGCGAGACCATGCGGACCGGGCAAGCAGTGCCTTGAAGTGCCATGAAGAGCGATGGACGAAGCCCTCGGCAAGCCCTTGGCGTTAACGGAAAGGAACGAGCGCTCATGCGCGAGATCCTCGGAAGGCGACGCAAGATCCTGTTCCGGCGCACGGGGAGGTCGGCGCTGCTCGGTGCGGCGCTCCACTGCGCCACCGAGTGGCAGTGGCCCGTACTTCCCGGCGTGGCGCTCGGCCCCGCCGGCCGGCAGCCCGCCGGTGCCCGGCTCGGGCTCGGCGAGCGGCCCACCCGCCGGTGCAGCTGCCCCGACCCGGACTGCGTGGTGCCCGGCGCGCACCCCTTCGACCCCGGCCTGCTCGCGGCGACCACCGATGCCCGGATGGTGCGCTGGTGGTGGACCAACCGCCCGACCGCCCCGATCGTGCTGGCCACCGGCGGCCGGGCACCCTGCGCGGTGAGCCTGCCGGCGGTCGCCGGGGCCCGCGCGCTGGCCGCCCTGGACCACTTCGGCGTCCGCGTCGGCCCCGTCGTCGCCACGCCCACCCGCTGGTCACTGCTCGTATCGCCGTACGGGCTGGCCGAGTTGGGGGAGCTGCTGCACTCGCAGGACTGGGTGCCCAGCTCGCTGCGGTTCCACGGCGAGGGCGGCTATGTTGTGCTCCCGCCGTCCCAGATCGGCGCCGGCCGGGTGCGCTGGGAGCGGCCGCCGGCGGCCCCCAAGCCCTCCACTCCTTCGCAGGGGGGACCCGCGCCCTCCGCCGCCCCCTGGCTGCCGAAGGTGGCCACGATCGTCGACGCCCTGGTGACGGCCAGCACCAGCACCCCGGACGGCGGCAGCCGGCTCGCGTACTGACGGGCGCGGCACGGGCGACCTCGAAGGAATCGCGGGCGGTTCACCCGTACGGGTGTGACGGGCCCGATCACTACGGGAAACGGGTGTCCGGGCGACCGGACGCACCGCCCGCGGCCGATAGGTTCGGCCCATCGTCAGCCGTCGGCGTCGACGACGGCAGCTTCTCAATCGCAGGTGGGGCCCATGCAGCGTGCGCAGAAACTCCGCATGACCGGGCTCGCCGGTGTGGCGGCGCTCGCCGTCGCCGTACCGCTCGGCGCCGCGATGGCCGGCCCGGCCGAACCGCTGCTCCCTCACCGCCCGCCCGCCGCACCCCGCGCCGGCCAAGGCATGCGCACGACCGAAAACCACCCCATGGTCGGGCGGTACGCGGCGGGCGAGAGGGGTGCCAGGGCCGGCAACAACGGCGCCGAGGTGGGGAGCAACGGAGCCAACACGGGGGAAATCGGCACCAAGGTAAGGAAAACCGCAGGGAGAAACGCAGGGGGAACCGCAGGGCGAAACGCCGGGAAGAGCGGTGCCCAGGTGGGCAAGGGGGCCGCCGCTGCCGGGCTCTCCGACGGTTCCGCCGCGGCACCCGCCGGGTCGCCCGCCGGACTGTCGGCCGGAACCCTCGACGGCTCCCTGGACAGCCTCGGTCTGCCGCTCCTCTCCGGCCGGACCACCCACTGCGGCCCCGAACTCGCCTCCGGACGGGGCATCGAGGCCCAGACCTGCGTCCTCACCGAGAGCGGCCGGACCTGGGCACGGACGTACTACCGCAACATCACCGGCGGACCGCTGCGCGCCGTACTGACCCTGCTGCGCCCGGACGGCCGGAGTGTCCAGGTGAACTGTGAGGTGCCGGCGGCCGATGTGCCGGGCGTGTGCGAGACGCCGGCCGGCCGGACCGTACGCACGGGCGCGGGCCGGACGGGATACGCGGCGGTCGCGGAGTTCGCGGACCCGGCGGGGGAGCGGCTGCTGCTGCGCTCCGGCAGTAACTCGGCGACGGACGGCAGGGGCTCGGGGTGATCGTCCGGACCGGTCGTGCGGCTGATCGTTCGGGCTGATCGTTCGGGCTGATCGTGCGGCTGATCATCCGGGCCGATCGGAACGCCTGGTTCCGGACATGGAAGCGCCCGGTCGCTGGCGACGGGGGATGCACCAGCGACCGGGCTTTTAGAACCGTAACAAGAGATCGGCGGTTAGCAAATTCGATCGTGGATTTCCGGACGCTTATTTACCGTCAGGTAGGGGGAGTTGTGACCGGTGTCACGCCGGTGCCCCCGTAGGCGTACGGTACGCACGATCGCCACCGGGGCGATCAGCTCAGCGTGATCTGACGGTTCGTGAGGCCGCCGCGCGCCCGACGCTCGTCGGCGGTCAGCGGGGCCTCGGCCGCGAGTGCCCCGGCCAGCCGCTCGGCGAACTCCGCGGCCGGCTTGGCGACCTCGTCCGCACCCATCTCCGAGGGCAGGTCCCACACCGGTACGACCAGCCCGTGGGCCCGGAACGAACCGACCAGGCGGGTGCCCTCGCCGAGCGAGGAGGCGCCCGCGGCGTGCAGCCGGGCGAGCGCGTCCAGCAACTGCTCCTCGGGGTGGGCGGTGACCCAGCGCAGGTGGTTCTTCTCGGGGGCCTCGCACCAGTACGCGCCCTCCAGACCGGGAATCCGGGCGGTCGGAATGGCGGCCGCGTTGGCCCGCTCCAGAGAGGCGGCGACCTCTCCGGTGGCGTTCTCGGCGTTCTCCACCCAGAACTCGAAGCCCGTGTGGACGGTCGGCTCAAAAGGTGCGTTCAGGTCGAGCAGATCCTGTAGGCGCGGGCCCTCGGCGGAGGGGCGTGCGGCGGCGACCGGATTGCCCGGTTCCGCGGCCAGCGCGCGCTGCAGGGTGTCCGCGAGGTCGCGGCTGATGTCACCGGAGGCGGTGTCGTTCTGCAGCCCGAGCATGATCGCCCCGTTGTCGCGGCGCAGCGCGGGCCAGGCCATCGGCAGTACCGTCGCCAGCGTCACGGACGGCACGCCCTCGGGCAGCCCGCCCTTCAGCGTCAACTCGGCGGTGGCGGCGGGCACCAGCTCGCGCATCGCCACCCAGTCGCACTCGCCGGGCAGGCCCTCGAAGGGGCGCTGCACCAACTCGGTGACGGCGTGCGCCGCGCGCCGGCCGTGACACGCCTTGTACCGGCGGCCGGAACCACACGGGCAGGGCTCACGAGCGCCGACGACCGGCACCTTCCCGTCCTTGATCTGCGGTGCTGCGGACTGGGGCTGGGGGCGGCGCTTCTTGGCCATGCGGCGGCTTCTCCTGGTCGATCCGGGTCGTACGGACCGGTCGTACGTACGGGACGCACGCCTGGTCGTACGGGCTGGACGTACGGACGCGTTTCGGCGCGAGCCTAGAGGATCGCGTACCGGGCCGCCCTGACCGTGGGTTGGGCTGTCGCGGGTGTCTCGTCGACGGTCGGCGGGGGTCGGCGGGGGTCGGCGACGGTCGGCTGGGGTCGGCGGGGGTTGGCGGGGGTCGGCGAGGGTTGGTGGACGCCGAGCGGCTGCCGTGTGGTTGCCGACTGCTGGTGCGGGTGCCGGGCGACTGCCGTGGTTGCCGGCCGATTGCCGTGGCTGCCGGGTGCTGGTGTGGCCGGAGCATGGCTGCGCTCAATGAGGGCTGGTGACAATTGCGCGGCTTGCGCCCATTGCGCCGCCCATGCCGCCTGTGCCAACTCCTCGGCGTCCATGTTGCCTACGCCAAGTCCTCGGGGCGATGAGCCGACTACGCCAAGTCCTCGATGTCCAGGAAGGCGGCCGGGTTGAGCGGGCCGCCGGTGGGCGCGAGGGAGGACGGCAGCCCGGCAATCGGGTCGGTCACCGCGTCGGCCGTCGGACCGGGCAGCAGATCCACGCGCGTAGCGAATCCGCCCTGAAGAGAGAGCATCGCCCAGACCGTGACCTCCCCCGGGGCGCTGTCGCGTACGCCCCAGTCCTTGGCCAGCGAGCGGATGATCGCCAGTCCGCGACCGCCGTGCGCGGTGACGGAAGGAGTGGCCGGACGCGGACGGGTCGGTCCGCCGCCGTCCGTGACCGCAACGGTCAACCGGCCCTGCCCGTCGATCTGCCAGGACGCCCGCACGGAAGCCGCGGCCCCCACCCGAGAGCCGTTCCGGGCCGACACCGGGCCCGCCGGGCCGGGTTCGTCGATCGGCCGGGCATGCCGGCAGGAATTGCTCAGCAACTCCGAAAGGACCAGGACTGCGTCGTCCACGACCGTGTCCTGAACTCCGCTTGCCAACAGCTCTTCACGCATGCGTCGCCTGGCCATGCCCACGCCCACTGGACCATGGGGTACGGCCATGATCGACGACGTCGGCACCTCTTGTGCCACCACCAACGCCACCCCCGAGACCTCCTTTGCCCCACGCCACGGGATGAATGCCCCAATGGACTGGACCGGAAACCGGCCACTCGGCACACAGTGACGCACAAACCGACATCGGACACCGGCCGAATGCGCCGGTGCACACCCTGTGATGAGCTTTAGCCAAGGCCGAGTTGCATTCGTACCTGCTTGGGGCGGTTTGTAATCACCGCATCCACGCCCAATTCCTGGCACAGCACGACATCGTCGGGCTCATTGACCGTCCACACATGTACCTGATTGCCCGCTCGATGCGCTTTGGCGACGTATTCGGGGTGTGCCCGGAGGATCCGGATGCCGGGTCCCGCGATGCCCACGCCCGCCGGCAGCCGGCCGTCGCGGTAGCGGGGGGTGAGGAATTGCATCAGGTAGACGACGGGGATGGCGGGCGCGGCGGCCCGGACGCGGTGCAGCGAACGCGCGGAGAAACTCATCACCCGGACCGGAGCGGGCAGGTCGGTGCTCATGGCCGGTTTCGTGTACCCGAACCGGCCCAACAACTCGACCAGCCGCTCCTCCACCTGCCCGGCCCAGCGCGTCGGATGTTTCGTCTCGATGGCCAACTCGACCCGGCGGTCCGCGTCGGCGACCAGCTCCAGCAGCCGTTCCAGGGTCAGTACGGACGTCCGCTCCGGATCCTCGTTCTGCCGGTCCGGCGCCTCGCCGCCGTACACCCCGCTCCGGCGGCCCGGCGCCTCGGCCCCGAACGTCTCGTTGCCGAGCGCCTCCTCCTTCCAGGAGCCGAAGTCGAGGGAGGCGAGATCGGCGAGTTCGAGGGCGGAGACCGCGCCGCGCCCGTTGGAGGTGCGGTTCACCCGCCGGTCGTGCACGCAGACCAGATGGCCGTCCGCGGTCAGCCGGACATCGCACTCCAGGGCGTCCGCGCCGTCCTCGATCGCCTTGCGGTAGGCGGCCAGGGTGTGCTCCGGGGCGTCCTCCGAGGCACCCCGGTGGGCCACTACGGACATGGCGGGACGATCCGGGTGGCGGTCCTG
Organism: Streptomyces sp. NPDC059649; assembly: GCF_042734445.1. Taxonomy (NCBI): domain Bacteria; kingdom Bacillati; phylum Actinomycetota; class Actinomycetes; order Kitasatosporales; family Streptomycetaceae; genus Streptomyces; species Streptomyces sp. NPDC059649. Next base: position 167,020 of record NZ_JBHWDV010000003.1, on the reverse strand, counting down.
GGCGGGGCGTGCATAGCTCACCGCGTTATCGTGCCACTCGCCGACGCCGGGCCGCCGGGGTGCTGGGGTGTACGGGGTGAGGTTTACGGGGGGGGGCGGGCCGGACGCTGCTTCGGAACTCGTGGTGGGCCCTGTCGTGGTCCCGCCGTGCGTCCTGTCGTGGTCCTGCCGTGCACCCTGCCGTGGCCCGTCGTGGTCCTGTCGGGCTGCCTGCCGCGGGCCCTGCCGCCTGGGGTGGCCGTCCCCCAACGCGCCGAACAGCGGATGCGTCCGTTTTGTCCGGCGTAAAGGATGGGAGCACAGTCACAGCCTTGGCTTACGGCGCTCTGACGCGCGGTGGGAAAAGCTGGGACGGAGCTTCGCCCGTATCGCCCGGCCCGTACCGCCGGCCCGGGGCCCGCGGACCCACCGCGCGGCCCGGACCGACGGTCGGTCCGGCGGCCCGGGACTCGCCGAGACCGCCGGGATCCTGAATCCTGGGGTATCGGAGTGCCGGAGCACTGGAGTACTGGAGCACCGGAGTAACTGGGGCACTGGAATGACCGGAGTACTGGAGCATGGAAGGGCGCGCCGGGAGTACTGCTGAGCCGTGAAGTGGGTAGCCGAGCCAACCGGAGGCAGACTCGGTCCACCTGGCCAAGGTGGTCCACCTGACCCACCTGGCCCACCAGGCGCGACCGGTCTCCCGGCAGGGACGCCCTCCCGGACGCCTCGGGAGCCCGGGAAACGCCTCGGAAGCCCCGGGGACACCTCGGGACGCCCCTGGGGAGGCACTCGGGTGTCACCTCCATGGGTGTCACCGTCATCACACCCGGTCGGACCGTGAGGTCCGGCCGGACCGTAAGACCCCCGTACGGGCCGCCGGGCCCGGGCGGGACCGTAAGGCCGTGAAGCTGAGGAGAGAGCTGTGAGCACCGAGAACGAGGGAGCCGTCCCGTCGGAGGCCAAGCCGCCGACCGGGGCGCAGCCGGACAGCGCTGCCGCGTCCGCCTCCGGCGCCCAGGCTCCCGACGCCCCGCCCGCGCCCGCGACTCCCCCCGCGGCACCCCCGCCGCCGGACTTCGCTCCGACCGTCGCCTCGACCGGCGGCCCCGAGCAGCCACACCAGCCGCAGCAGCCGTACCAGCCGCCCCAGGCGGCGTACCCGGGCGGCGAGCCCACCTCACCCGGTTACCCGGGTGGTGAGCCCACCTCGTCCGGCTACCCGGGTGGCGAGCCCACCGCGCAGCTCCCCCCGTACACGGCGGCCGGGCACGGCTCCTCCGGTGGCGGCTGGGGCGGCCCCCCGTACGGCGGTGGCGGCGACCCGTGGGCAGCGGCAGGGGCAGCGGCCGGCCCCTCGGCTCCCAAGCGGCGCACCGGCGGGCTGATCGCCGCCGTCCTGGTGGCCGCGCTGGTCGCCGGCGGAGTCGGCGGCGGCATCGGCTACTGGGCCGCGGGCCACGACGACACCGCCTCGACGACGGTCTCCGCGCCCGGTGATCCCGGCGCGCTGAACCGCAAGCCCACCTCGGTCTCCGGGATAGCGCAGCGCGCGCTGCCGAGCGTCGTGACGATCGAGGCGCAGGGCGCCACCGGCGAGGGCGGCACCGGCACCGGCTTCGTCTACGACAAGCAGGGCCACATCCTCACCAACAACCACGTGGTCGCCAGCGCGGCCGACGGCGGCAAGCTCACCGCGACGTTCTCCAACGGCAAGAAGTACGCCGCCGAGGTCGTCGGCCACGCCCAGGGCTACGACGTCGCCGTGATCAAGCTCAAGAACGCGGGCGACGCCACCCTCAACCCGCTCCCGCTGGGCAAGTCGTCCAATGTGCAGGTCGGCGACGCCACGATCGCGATCGGCGCGCCGTTCGGCCTGTCCGGCACGGTCACCACCGGCATCATCAGCGCCAAGGACCGGCCGGTGGCGTCCAGCGACGGCGGCGGCAGCCAGGCGTCGTACATGAGCGCCCTGCAGACGGACGCGTCGATAAACCCGGGTAACTCCGGCGGGCCGCTGATGGACGCCGGCGGCAACGTCATCGGCATCAACTCCGCGATCCAGTCGGCGGGTAACGGCGGCGGCCTGGGCGAGTCCGGCCAGTCCGGCAGCATCGGGCTGGGCTTCGCGATCCCCATCGACCAGGCCAAGCGGGTCGCCCAGGACCTGATCAAGACCGGCAAGCCGGTCTACCCGCAGATCGGCGTCCAGGTCGGCATGCGGGAAACCGGCGACGGCGCGACCATCGCCCAGACGGGCAACAACGGCTCCGACGCGGTCACCCCGAACGGCCCGGCCGACAAGGCCGGCCTGCAGCCCGGCGACACGATCACCAAGCTCGACGACACGGTCATCGACAGCGGCCCCACCCTCATCAGCGAAATCTGGCAGCACAAGCCCGGCGACCAGGTCACCCTGACCTACAAGCGCGCCGGCAAGGAGCACACCGCCAAAGTCACCCTGGGGCAGCGCACGGGCGACAAGTGACGCGCTAATCTGATCCCGCGGCACCCACGCACCACGCACCGGCGCCGCGGGGAGGCTTGCCCGAGCGGCCTAAGGGAACAGTCTTGAAAACTGTCGTGGCGGCAACGTCACCGTGGGTTCAAATCCCACAGCCTCCGCCGAGGTCAGCTAAGTAGCTGGTCAGAAGGGGTGCCCCGCTTCCGCGGGGCACCACTTCTGCGTCCGTCCTGTCTCACCCCGGTTCGCCTGTATCCCGGTGCTGACCAGGGCGTACGGGCCAGCTGCGGGCCAGGATTTCGAGGTAGGCAGGCGCCCTTACCCGTCCAGCTCCTGCTCGATCAAGGCGTTCGCTCGCGTCTGGGTTCCGTGCAGCACCTTGGCGTAGAAGCGGTAGAGCACGGCCACGCTGTGGCCGGCCCGCCGGGCGACCTCCACCGGGTCCACGCCCGCCTTGATCCACAGCGAGACGATCGCGTGCCTGAGGGAGTAAGGAACCGCGGCGAGCGGAGAGGCCAGCTCCGCCGGAGTGAGCGCCTTCTCGCGTGCTCGTTGCCAGACGGCTGTGTACTCCGTGGACCGGACACGGCCACCCTGTGACGCACGGAAGAGACGACCGTCCTCCGCCGTTCCGAACTGCTCCAGGTGGTGCCTGAGCGCTCTCACCAGCTCGGGCGGGATGGGGATGGAGCGAGTGGTGTTGCGGGCCCGCCGCTTCAGCCCACGCGCCTCGTAAGGCTTCCCGTCGTTCGTCCACCCGGAGCCGACCTCTGGCCGACTGTTCGCCAGCACCAGCTCGCCCCAGCCTTCTGACGGGAGCGTGCACGCTTTCTCGTCCAGTGCGGCGACTTCGGACGGTCGCATGCCGGCGTAGTACACGCACCCGAAGAAGCCGGCGAGGTGCTCCCCGCGGTCACCTTGACCGCGAACTGCCTCAAGGAGTGCACGGGCGAGCCGGGCGTCAGGTACGAAGCGGAAGTCGACTTCGTCGTCGTTCGGAGGGGCGGCCCAGTCGACTCGTTGCAAGGGATTGGCGGGGAGCTTGCCCCTCTCAACGGCGAAGCGCAGCGCGTTGTTCAGAACCGTGCGCTTGCGTCGAATCGTGGTCTGAGCGGCAGTGTGGCCGTCGAGCCGGAGTGAGAGCGCATCGAGCGCCTTCCGGAGCTGGTCGGGCTTCGCGGCCGCGTTCAACTTCAGTGAGTTCTTCGCCAACCAAGCGAGCGCGGCTCGGACTTCGTCAGGTGGCATTTCGCCCCGAGCCCTGGGTGCCAGCTGGCCGTCGGGTGTGCGGATGGCGCGGTAGGCCCATTGGTGGAGTGCCGTACGCAACACGGCCGGGGCAGGGGCTCCGCGCGAGGTGGACACGAAGACGGGAGTGACCGTAGCGAGAGACTCGGCGATGTTCGCTCGCTGCTTCGCTGCGGCCTGAGGCCACTTCATGAGCGCGTACGCGACGCTGTGGTCGTACCAGGTCGGGCTGTTGAGGGCATCCAGTTCGCTGGCCGGCAGGCCGCTCTCCTCGTCGAACTGCTGCCGGTCCCGGAGGGCTGACAGCAGCTCGGACCGGCGGCCGTCGGCCTGCGCCTTGGTCTTGTAGCTCTTCGAGTGCGGTCGAGTGCCGACGCGCCACCGCAGCTCGAACGGTTTGGGCCTGTTCTTGCGGGAGCGGATGGACCAGATTTCGACTTCATAGGTGAGCACGGTTCTCCACAAGGCAATGAAGAAGGGGCCCGCCGAGTGGCGGGCCCCTTCAAGGTGGTCATCGGATCAGGCGGCGGACTGCTCGCACTTCGCCCACCAGGCGTCGAGATCCGCCCGCCGGACGCGCAGCTGGCCGTTGGGGAGCTTGATGAGCTTGGGTGCCTTGCCGCGGGCACGCATGCGGTAGAAGGCGGCGCGGCTCATGCCGATCTCGTCGAGGACTTCGGGGAGCTTGAGCATCTGGGTGCGGGGCACAGCTGCATCTCCTTCGAGGCTGAATACGCCCTACTACGTGTTCACGGAGCGTTATCGGGGTGTGGTCTGGACGCCGTCACGGCGCGAAAAGTGTCAGCAATGTCAGCAAAAATCGCTGACCTGCGAAAACGGTGTTGGCGCAGGCGTCAGCAGTTGTCAGCACTGTCAGCAAAAAGGCGCTTTTTGCTGACAGTGCTGACACGTGCTGACAGGCGTCAGCAGGGTAAAAGGCCAGGTCAACGATTTTTGCTGACATTGCTGACGTTCTGGGGGCCTACGGAGCGTCCTGCGAGTCCTTCAGAGCAGGGTGAACACGGAACGTGATGGTCGCGGCTCGGCCTCGTCCACCGGGGGAAGCCGGCCTATCGGCGCGGAGGTAGCCGTGTTCTTCCAGGAGGCTGAGGGCGGGGTCGATGGTGTCGGTGCGACCGCGGAAGCGGCGTAGGGAGGCGACGACGTCGCGGCGTTTGACGGTGGTCCGGTGCGTGCCGTTCTGCTTGGGGCGCTGGAGCCAGGTGAGGATGTGGCGGGCGTCTTCGGTGGCGGGGTCGGCGGCGATGAGGTCGAAGACGGCCAGGGCGTGGGCGGTGTAGTACGCGGCGATGACGGCGGCGCGTTCGACGCAGTCGGCGCTGACGGGGTCGCCCCAGCCGGTGGTGATGCGGTCGGCGAGGTGGAGAAGGCAGGCGATGCGGACCGTGGCGCCGACGAGCTTTCCGGCCCAGTCGGTGACGTGGGACAGCGGCTGGTCGGGACGCAGCTTCTCCTCGACTTCCTCCTGGAGGCGTTCGACGACGGCGTCGGCCTGTGCGGACAGGGGCACGGTGACGGGGGCGGGCAGGTCGGTGAACGTGCGCACCATCGCTTCGAGCCGGGCGTCGTAAGTGCTGCTGACCGCCTCGGGGATCGGGTGGGTGCGGATCTTGCGGTAGCCGAGGTTGGAGGGCGGCAGGGCGAAGAGGAAGCGGGCCAGGAGTCCGCGGTCGCGGGCGCCAGGGGTGGCGGCCAGGTCCTGGAGGACGGCGGGTTGGGGCGTGACGCCGATGGTCAGGGCGGGGCGGTCGATGGTTGGCTGGTCGCGGGTGATGCGGTCGGTCTGGAGTCGTTCGCCCTTGTGGGCCTGGAGGAACACCCCGAGGTTGGGCCGGGCGCTGTAGCGGCCGGCGATGATGTCGAAGAGGTCGCCTTCGGGGGAGAGAGCGGCCAGGCACCGGTGAGTGGCCAGCAGGTGAGTGAGCGGTTCGGGGGTGATGTCTCCGGAGACCGTCAGCCGCGGGGCGGGTGGCACGTGGATCTCGTCGGCGAGCATGCGGGCCGCGGAGGCTTCGGCGACGAGCTGCTGGCGGTCGATCGTGTCGCTCTTCCTGGCTTTCGCCAGCAGGGCGTCGACCTCGGCTTCGGCGGCTTCCTTGGCGGTCTGGGCCTCGACGATGGCGGGCTTGGCCTGCTGGGCGAGTTCGTCTTCGATCCGGTAGATCGGGGCAGTCATCGCGGAGAAGACGTCCGACTTGCGGGAGGCGGGCGGCATCGCGCAGACGAGGTAGAGGTTGGACTGCTCGGTCCAGCCGGGGCGGATCTGGACGTGGACCCTGCCGCCGGCGGCGGTGGACAGGGCCGCCAGACCCATAGTGGCGGCCATGTCCGGCGGGGTCTGGGTGAACTCCGCCAGGGCTACCACCTGTTCGCACAGCCAGCCGGGCAGCGCATCGACGGGAAAGCGGGGCAGCAGCGCGTTCTCTCCCAGGGGGGTCGGCTCGCTCCAGGTCCGCTGCTCGGCGGCCTCCAGGGCGGCCAGGGCTTCGGCGCGGGTGGCGTCGGCGGTCAGTTCGCCGGCGCGGGCGCGCTGGCTCAGGCGGAGGCCGGTGGCCTCCAGGCGCCGGTTGTCGGCCGCGTCGCGGGCGATGGCGGCGTAGTACTCGCCGTTGCTGGCGGTGGGCACCTGCTGGACCAGGGCGTGGAGGTAGGCGGCCCCGCCGACCCGGTTCAGGTCACCGGTCGTGCCGAGGTAGGCGGTCACGGTGATGGGGTCCACGGGTTCGTCGCGCTCATGCATGGTGGTGATGGCGCGATGGATCGTTTCGTGCGCGGGACGGTAGTAGTCGCCCGCGTCGAGAACTGCCGTGATCTCCGGGATCACGGCCGGGGAGAGCAGCATCGCTCCGAGTGCTGCCTGTTCGGCTTCGATCGCGTGATCGTGGGGCCCCTCCCTCAGCGGGTGGACGCTGGCGAACCCACCACCAGAGTGGTGCGGTTCGGGGGTCGGTTGGGTCATGCTGAGTGTCTCCAGTTCTGTTGAGAGTGCTGGGAGATCAGGGCGGGCCGCTTCTCGCCAAAGACCGCGGCCCGCCCTAGCTCTGCCTATGGGCGGGAAGAGTCGAGGCTGGCGCCCTACTGGGCGTGCAGCCTCGGGTTCTTGCCTGACTTGTTGTTGCTGGACTTGTTGTTCCGGTCGCGCAGGTCGCGCTCCAGCCGCTCGCGCTGGTCCTGGTCCATCACCGGGCTCCCTTCGGGGTGCCGGGGACGGGGCGGGTGGAGGGGTCGCGGGTCCAGCCGCCGTCGCGCTGGCTGTACTCGCGCACGTCCTGGGGGCGGGCCTTTTCGGGGTCGCGTGTCGGCATGCCTCGCTTGAGTGCCATGCTGGGGCCTCCTGTTCGCAGGAAGCGGGCCGGTCGGACTTCTTCGCGGGATGACGACCGGTCCGCGTTGTTGTGGAGCGCCGTCCGGCGGCTCCCCACCCGCCCCGGCCGGGGCCGGGGCGGACAGGCAGCCGTCAGCCGGCCTGCTGCACGACATGCCAGCGGGCGGGGTTGGCCTCGTCCTGGACGATCCGCACCGCCCCTTCCCCGCTGTTGCTGACCCCGGCGTTGCTGTTGTTGTTGCTGGCCTGTTGCTCGTTCTGACCTGCGCAAACAACAGCAACAGCGGTACCTGGGGCGGCGGTTGGAGAGGGGCCAGGGGAGGGGAGCGACGGGCGCTCGGGGAGGTCCTGAGTACGGACCCCGGTGGAGACCCCGGGGCGGGCCCCCTGGCCGCGGGCCCGGGTGCCCCTGGAGACGGGCACCGCGGCGGCCTCACACAGGGCCCGGCAGTCGGCCGCGGACCACCCCCCGGCCGACCCCCCGCCGGGGTAGCGGGAGGAGAGGCCGGCGGCCACCTGGGGCCAGTGCAGACCGGGGGTCTTCTTCGCCCCCTCGGAGTGCTCGTCCACCAGGTCGTGGAGGAGATGGATGAACTCGGCCGGGGAGGGGCCCGGCGGGCGGTCGCCGGCACCCTCCGGACCGACCTCCGGCGCCTCCTTCTTGGCCTTGGCCTTGTCGGCGGCGACCTTGGTGCGGAGGGCCGCGAACGACCACCCAGCGGCCAGTGGCCACATCAGGGCGTGGTGCCAGTAGACCAGCCAGCACAGGCCGGCCCCTGCACCGAGGAGCACGGTGCCGCGCACGTAGATCCCGAGGTCCGCCGAGAGCCCCTTGAGGTCCGGGCGGTGGGCCTGCAGGCACCAGCCCTTGAGGCGGGCTGCGAGGGACTTGCCCAGGAGGGTGGTCCCCTCCCCCAGGGCTGACATCAGCCGTACCGCCCAGGCGCTGGCCTCCTTGGCTTTCGCCTCGGCCTGCTCCGCCTTGGCCTTCAGCTCGTCGGCGCGGTCGGCGAGGGTGCCGGCATTCTCCGGAGCCGTGGCCGTCACAGAGCCACCGCCCCGTTGAGGACGTTCACGGCGCCGTCGCCGAGCGCGTTGTACAGGTCCGGGACCCACTGCATGATCTGGGCGAATCCGGCAGTCGCGCAGAGCGTGAGGCCGGAGAGGACGCCGCCGAGCATGCGCTTCTTGTCGGTCTTGCCCGCCGCCTTCCAGGCGATGCCGCCGATCACGGCCGCGATCAGGACCGCGCAGGCGCCCGGGTAGGTGAGCGCACCCATGGATCCGTGGGCCAGGGTGCCGCCGCCGGTCGCGCCGGTTGCGCCGGTGACGGCCTTGCCGCCGACCTTGTTGCCGGCCTCGACAGCCTGGAGCGCGACCCAGCCGAACAGCCCGCCCAAGCACAGCGTCCATGAGGCCCCGGTCACCAGACCGCCGCCGAACGGGATCGCCGCCTTCAGTTCGCGGTTGCCCTTCCACCACGACCTGACGTTGATGATCAGCACGGCGACGGAGACAGCGGCTCCGCCGAGGGTGAGTGCGGTGTTCATGAGCGGACTCCTGTCATCGCGGCGACCACGTCCGGCCAGAGCACTCCGGTGGTGGCGCCGATGCTGGCAACAGCGAAGAAGAAGAAACGGGTGGCGGTGGGCCTGCCGACCAGGCCGCGGAAGGTCAGGGCGAGCGCGCCCAGGCCGAGGACGTTGGGCACCGCGTAGTGCGTCCACGTGCCGGTCTCGAAGAGGACGGAGCCCCAGATCCGGCCGAGGCCGGAGCCGACGTAGGGGATCGGGAGTATCGCGGCGGCGAGCGCGCCCCAGGCCGCGTACGGGCTCAGGCCGAAGGTGATCAACCGCCACAGGCGCTTCCAGAAGCCGACCTTCGGCGGCTCGGGCTGCACCAGCTCGATGCGGATGGCGATCGGCGGCTGCTCGCCGAAGGGTGCCGGCATCCCGGCCGGACCTCCCCAGGGGGAGGGGGCGGGAGCCGGATGCCAGGGCGTCATGCCTCCGCCGCCGGGCGGCACGGGTGGGGCGGCCACCGGCCGCGCCCACCAATCCCCGGACCCGCCAGCAGCGGTGGCCACCGCGGGGGCGGGCGGCGCGGCCGGTGCGTCCACCGGCTCCGCAGCGGGGGACGGGGTGGACGGCAGGCCCGGACGGACCGGCCATGCCTCCCCCGGGATCACCCGGCCCGGGGCGACCGGCGGCTCGGCCTGGGCAGGCAGGTGGACAGTCGGCGACGAGGTCGGCTTCGGGGGGACGGCGGTCATCCGACACCCCCGATCCGGCGGCGCAGCCACGCGCGCACCCGCAGCTCGTCACCGTCGGGACCGGCAATCACCGGGCGCCGGGCGGCGAGGTAGCCGGGCGGCAGGGAGGCCGGGGCAGGCTCAACGGCTCGCCACCAACCCTGCAGCGGCAGGATCGTGCGAGTCAGCACCAGCGGCTCGCCCGTGCCATCTCCCCCAGAGGCGTCCATCTGACCGGAGAGGTACGGACCTTCGGGGACGGCGAACGGCTGGGCGGTGGACTGCCCGCGGCGCTGCCGCGGGATACGGAAGGAGCGGGCCCCAGCAGCTACCTGCGCGCCGGGGCGGGAACGGCGGGTCACAGCGAATCTCTCCTTCGAGGGCGGGCCGTCAGGCGGCGCGCTCTTCGTTGTCGGGGAAGGCGCCGTCACGCGGACGGCGAATGAGCGCGGGATGCAGTGGCCGTCATCCGTACGGCAGTTGGGGCACGTGCGGTGGGCGGCTATGCCCGGGCCAAGGCCGCCCACCGGCCGACCGTCCTCGGACGAACCGGCTGGGCCTGGTCGATGCGGTTGCGGTAGGCGGCGTGGCCGGTCTCAGGCGATGCCGGCCGGGGCCGTGCCGTTAACGGCGTGGTGCGCGGCTGCGCGCGGCGGGTGCGCGGCGAGCTGCGCGGCGCGCGCGGCACGGAAGTCCCGCAGCCAGTTCCGCGCGTTGCCGCCGTCCACGCCGAACCGCTCGGCCAGTTCGGCCGCCGTCGGCTCGGCCCGGCCCTCGGAGGCGGTCAGGGTGTGGAGGTAGTGCTGCCACCCCTGCTCCTTGGCTGGCGACTTGTACACCGGCCCCTCCCCGCCGATCGCGGCCTCGGGGGCCTGGGGGCGCAGGCTCGCCAGCTCACCGCAGAGTCGGTCGCGGAGGAGGGTGGCCTCCTGGACCTGCCGGTTGACCTCCTCCAATGCCCGTTGCGCGTTCTGCGCCTGGCCCTGAGAGTCCTGGGCCCGGGTGGTCAACGCGTCGAGGCGCTGCCGCTGCTCGTCGGCGGCCCTACGCAGATCCCTCAGGGCCGTCTCGGCTTCCTGCCGCAGGCTTGCGGCCTGGGTGTTGGCGTCCTGGAGGATGGCTTCCGCGCGCTGCCGCGCGGCCTGCTCGGCCCGCCGCGCGTCCTCCGCGCGGCGCCGCGCACCCTCCACCTCGGCCGCCGCACCGCCCTGATCCTTACGGGCGGAGTCGCGGGCGGCTTCGGCGCGGGCCAGCTCCTCCCGCGCGGCGGTCAGCTTTTTCTCCGCGAGCAGCCGCGCGCTTTCGGCCTCCCGCCGCGCGGCCTCGGCGTCGAGCCGCGCGGCTTCCGCGCGCCGCCGCTCCTCCTCGGCCTGCTCGGCCAGAACGGAGGACTCGATGCGCTGCACCCCCGGTGTCACAGCGAGGTCCTCGATCAGGGCCAACACAGCGGGTGTGTCCGCGTAGTTGAGCCGTGCGACCTCTTCCGCACGGGTGAGGGCCGCCAGCCGCCGGACCAGGGCGAGGGACTGACCCGGGTCGGTGGCCACGTCCGCGCGGTCGAGCGCCTTCTGCGCCCGGCCCCGCAGCCGCTTCCTGCGGCGCTGCGCCCGCCGTGCCGCCCGCGGCCCGCCAGTCGGAGCGGCGGTTTCGAGGGCGAGGCGCAGGCGGTAGACGCGCAGGGCGGCGCGCTGTGCGAGCGCGGCGCGGGCGATGGCGGAGGAGGAGGTGCGGGCGTCCAGGCCCAGCAGGGCGAAGATGCCCGACCAGGCGTGCTGCCACAGCAGCGCCACCAACCTGGCCGGGCCCGGCCGTGCGTCGTCGTCCTCGTCGGGCTTGGGCGCGTGGAGCTTGCTGCGCAGTTGCAGTTCGATCAGCCACGCGGCCAGCGCCGGGACCGCGGCGAGCACCGGCCGGGCCCACCAGTTCGGGGCGTGGACGGCGTTCATGGCGCCGGAGAAGCCCACCAGAGTCCAGGCGGTGCGGTGCATCAGATGCAGCTCCCGCGTCCACCCCACGGTGGGGTCGGCGGTGCGGTAGAGCATCACCAGCAGCGTCATCTCCGCCGCGTCAAAGACGGAGATGAACGCGACAGCCAGCAGGCGGGGCAGGTGCACGGTCTCGGTGGCAAAGCCCCACAGGCCGTAGACGCTGACGGCCACACCGCCGAGTGCCACGACGGCCTGGGGGCCGATGCCGGACAGCCACGACGAACCGCGCAGCCGTCGTGCGCCCCACAGCGCTACGGCCAGCGCGATCAGCACGGTGGCCAGCGGCGCGGCCCAGGAAAGCCAGCCGGGCCCGTCGGGCAGCAGCCGGGAAAGGGTAGGGATCATCCGGCATCACCGCCGTCCGCGACCGCCCACTTGCGGAGCGGTGAGATGACCCAGGCCGACTCCTCCACCGGTCGGTCAGCGACCGGGGTCCAGCCACCGGGGCCGACGCCGAAGGAAGCCGCGTGACGCTCGGCCGCCGGCCGGTCGGGGTGGACGCTGTGCAGCTTGCCGTAGTGCAGCAGCACCACAGCCTCCGCCATCGCGTCCAGGTCACCGCTCAGCGCCTCGATCCGGGCGGCCTGCTCGATGACCGAGGCGCGGATAGCGGCCAGGTCGAGGTTGGCTTGGTCCAGGGCCCGGCGCAGCTCGTGTGCGCGGGCGTCAGCCTCGGCGGCCTTGCCGTCGGCGGCCTCCGCCTCGGCCGTCAGGTCATGGACGGCACGGACGCGTCGGGCGTAGGCGGCATCCGCGGACGCCTGAACCTTCCGCTTGTGCTCGCGGGCCTGAGCGGCGTCCTGCCGGATTGCTGCCAGGCGGGTGCGGGTGATGATGCGGATCACGCGTCAGCCTCCCCGGGCTCGTAGACCATGCCCAGGTGCCACAGGTGACCGCTGGCCTCCTGGAGGTAGCCGAGCAGGGCGGACAGGGCGACGCCCGCATCCAGCAGCGCCAGGTCCGCGCCGCCGGCGTGTTCCTCGGGCGGGGTCCCGTCATCGGGGGCGAGGGTTCCGGCGGCCAGATCGCGGCGCACCCGGTCGCCCATGTGGTCGATCGCCTGCTGTGTCCGCGCGAACATCTCCACCATGGCGACGGCGGAGCGGCTGACCTCGGGTGTGCTGTCGTACCCGTCGTTCAAGGCAGCGTGGTTGTGCTGGCGCACCGCCTCGGATGCGGTCTGCAGGAAGGTGGCCGGAGTGCTGGTCTCGTCCATGCGGATCACGCCGCCTCCCCGGAGGTGACGCGGTTGGCCAGCGCCGCCCGCTCGGTGAGCACCCGGGTCTGGGCCCGGCGCAGCCGTCGACGGTCCAGCTCCGACGGCAACCGGTCCAACAGGGCGATACGGACGTCCAGCAGTTCCACCTCTGCCTCAATGAGAGGCGTCTCGGTGGCGATGGCGTCCAGCTCCGCGGCCGACGGCTCACGGTTGAACTCAGCGGTGGTAACACCCGTCTGAACAGCAGCGATGAAACTCATCGGGTCGTGCTCCCTTCCAAGGTGAACGGCCCAAAACAGCGGCCCCGGGATGCCCCCCGGGGCCGCGCGCCGTTGCGGAACCAGCCCATTCCGGCTCCCCTCAGCCCCGCCCGTGCGAGCCGCCCCGTGAAGGGGCGCCCGGACGGGCGGAGGAGGCAACCGGCCGCAGCGTCGCCGCGCTGCGGGGCGAGATAGGGGTGGACCGGAGTAGTGCGGGCGCCGCCGAGCGGTCCATCACGGCGGCGCCTAGGTATGCCGTCGGTTCACACCGACCTCCCACAAGCGCAGGGACACGGCTTCACCTGTGCGCCGCTGCCACGGAGCACTGGTCCCGAGCCGAGGATTCGGGCGCGTCATCGTTGCTGCTCTGACGCCAGCAGGGCGGCGCATGTCAGGTGGCAGCCTGGAGGCTGACCGCCGACAAGGGCGGGATGACCTCCAGGCTGTTCTCCAGAGCTGGCACGCGGACAGGACAGGCTCGCCTGCCACTAAGTGGCCGCCGGCGGCCATCACCCGGGCCGTTGCGGGGACGGGGAGTTCCACCCCGTCGACTTGGCACGCTGTTCAGTTCTGAAGGAACGAACGCTTCCTTCAGGCCCCTGCAAGAGGCCCTCCGGGCGACGCTGATTGCGCATTTGTGCAGGCCAAAAGAAGGCCCTTAGCGCACGCTGTCCTGGGACTGCGGTTCGCCGAGTAAGACCATGGCGCACAGTCCTAGGACTGTCAACAGTCCTGGGACTGTGTTTCACTGGCCTTGTCGAGAGGAGTTCCGGATGGCGCCCAAGTGGAGAGAGCTGGCCGACCGGCTGGCCGAACGCATCAAGGCCGGGGCGTACGCCCCGGGCGAGCAGCTCCCGCAGATCCGGGATCTTGTCGACGCGGGCGAGGGCTCTAAGTCGACCGTTCACCAGGCATACAAGGCGCTGGAGGCCGAGGGGCTCGTTACGTCGTCACGCGGACACGGCACGATCGTGCGCCCACAGACGCCACTCAAGCGCTTGGGGATCGAGCGATACGACAAGGCCAAGTGGCGCGACGGGGACGAGGTCGCGTTCATCGCCGACCGTGTGGCTTCGGGGCGTGCGTTTCGCCGTGGTGAGCAGACGCAGACCGTTAGCCGCGTGGAGGCCCCTCCCGCAGTGGCTGCTGCCCATGGCCTTCGAGAAGGGGCCGAGGTCTATGCGCGGGCACGACTCGTGAAGGAAGGCGAGCAGCCCACGCACACGCTGACCAGCTATTACAGGCCGGAACACGTGGAAGGTACGCGACTTGTGGACCCGACCCCGGGACCGGCCGGCCGCGGGGGCGGCTTTCGCGTGCTGTACGACAACGGCTACGAGATCGATCACATGCGGGAGGACCTGTTCGCACGGGTCCCCACGCCGGACGAGGTCAAGCTCCTTCGGCTTCCGGCGGGAGAACCTGTGGTGGAGCTGCACCGGACGACGTACACAGCTGACGGCACCGTGGTCGAGTTCGCGATCGGCGTGCACGCGGCTTCACGCTTCGCGTGGTCCTATGACTTCAAGGTTCCGGACTCAGCGCGGGGCGAGGAGGATGGCGGATGATCTCGACGCAGGCACGGGAAGACGCCCAACTGCTCTGGGACTTCCAGCAGATGCACCACGAGTTGCGGCCCTGCTCGGTCGCAGTTGGCCTGGGCAGTCACGACCTTGGGGTGGCCGACACCGCCGTGGAGCTCTATTGGCGCGGCCTGATGCCGATCGTCGTCTTCACCGGCGCCACAAGCCCCACGACGCGGGAGCGAATGCCGCGGGGGGAGGCTGTCCACTACAGAGAACGCGCAGTGGAGCTGGGCGTTCCTGACTCAGCGATCCTCGTCGAACCTCGCGCCCGTAACACGGGGGAGAACATCCGCTTCTCACGGGCGTTGATCGAAGGGGCTGGTATCGACGCCTCGTCGGTGCTGCTGATCAGCAAGCCTTACGAGGAACGGCGCGCGTACGCCACGGCCCGAAAGCTCTGGCCGGAAGTGGAGATCGTCAGCGCTTCCACCCCCATGACCTTCGACGACTATGTGGAGTCGATCGGGGATGCTCGCAAGGTGATCGACATGCTGGTTGGTTCTTTGCAGCGGTTGCTGATCTACCCGCGGCAGGGCTTCATGATCAGCCTGCCCGTACCGGACGTCGTGAGGGCAGCTTTCGATCGGCTGCGCGATGAAGGCTTCACGAGCCGGCTCGCGCCTGACAAGGCTGGCCCTTGCCCCTGAAAGCCGGGTATGAACCGGGTCTGGCGGCTCCGACTGCGTCGCCAGCACCTTGAGTTACAAACTTCTTCACTAGCTCAAGTGCGGCTCGCTCCGCTCCCCGCGCGCGGCCCGGCCCCCGGCCGGGCCTGCGCTCCTGTCTCCGCCCCGCTCCAGCCCGGCCAGCGCCCGTGCCGCGCGCACAGCAATCAGCCGCGTGATACCAGAGTTGCGGAGACGACGGCCGTCAAGTCCTCGTATCCTCCGCCCGAGCCATTTGACGTTGTCGCCCAAGACGTCCGAGACCACAGCTAGAGTCACAGCCAGCTACTCGGCACTCTCAGACCGGAGGTCCCATGGCCAAGTCAGTCTTCTATAGCTTCCACTATGAACAAGACGTTCATCGCGTCCAGTTGATCCGCAACATCAACGCCCTCGCGGGCCAACCCTTGCTGAATCCACAGGAGTGGGAGCAGGTACGCCGAAGGGGCGACCAGGCGATCAAGAACTGGATCCACGACGAGATGGCTTACAAGAAGGCTGTCATCGTCTTGATCGGCAAATACACGGCCACCCGACCCTGGGTGATCTACGAAATCGAGAAGGCGTGGACTGACAAGAAACCACTGCTGGGAATCCGCATCCATGGGCTTTCGTCCCTGGGAACCGTCGATAGCGCTGGCTCCGACCCATTCGCAAAGGCCGACGGTGTGGGCTCGGTACCGATCTTCGACCCCACCACCCGGGACTGGTCCGGGAAAATTGACAGCAAGGCAACCTACAAGAGACTGTGCGACAACCTGGAGACCTGGTCGAGCCAAGGAGTGACCAAGCGATCGTGGTAGGTTCAGCCGCTTGTCCGTTCTGTGCGATCGTCGCCGGAGATGACTCCAGCGCCAGGGTGGTGTACCGCAGCTCAGAGATCACTGCCTTCTTCCCATTGGAACCTGCCACCCAGGGCCACACCCTGGTTGTGCCCAACCGTCATGTTTCTGACCTCACTGACCTGACCCCTGCTGAGAGTAGCGACTTGGGTAGAGCTGTCCTACGGACAGCGCGCGCGATACGAGCTGGCCTATCGCCTGATGGGTTGAATGTGATCCAGTCAACCGGAGCGGCCGCCACCCAAACCGTTCCCCACGTTCACTTCCACCTGGTGCCTCGCTGGTCCGATGACCGCATGACCCTACGCTGGCCGACAGGTGCGGCCGAAGATGACCAGGCTCAAAACCAGACCCTTGCCACAATCCAGGGCGCACTCCTCGGCGAGACAGATGCCCTCTCGGCCGAGGACCGTCGTCAGCATCTATCATTCATCCAAGCGGTGATCACCCGCATGTCGCAGGCGTCATCATCCTCCAAGTCATGGCTGCTTCCGATCGTAACCGCGACCTACGGATATGCGGTCACCGGTAAATCAATCCTGGTGGCACTGCTCGGCTGCCTAGCTGTCCTTGTCTTCGGTGTTCTCGATGCCAACTACCTCAAGCAAGAGCGCGCCTTTCGCAAGCTTTATGACGAGGTGGCATCAGGCCGCCCCATCCCAGTGTTTTCTATGAATCCGACTTTGGCTTCACCAGCGGGCACCGGCGCCAACTACTGGCCCGATTGGCCGGATGTGCGCTCGTGGGCGGTCGCTCCCGTTTATGGGCCCTTGCTACTGTCCGGTCTGGGCCTAGTTGTCTGGCTACTCTGCCGCTGAGATGTCGTTAACTGGGTGAGCTTGCCGTATCCGATGAAAGCTGTGAACAGGCCGACTGAGGCGAGGAGGGTTTCAGCTTGAGTCCTCCTCTAACGGCCCGACGAGGGGCGGCAGCAGGCGGTGACTGCAGGGCTAGACGACCTGGTGCGCGGCGAGCAGAAGCGCCACAAGTGCAACCCCGCGCACTGCATCGGGAGACTACCGAAGGCCACTGCTGCGGTCACGGCGCGCGACCGACCACTGGTTCATCAGCTCGGGGAGCATTGAGCCTCCCACAGGGCTGATCGCGTGTGCTGCTGATAGATCAATGCGGTCTTCTCGGAGGCCTGCCCGGCGATCCACAAACCGGGCTCACTCCTGCTGCAATTCAACCTTGAACCGCTCGACAAGGTCCTCTTCCAGCGGGCGCGAATCGATGTACTCCAAATAATTCCAACCCCGAACATCAACGTGGGCTTTCGAGCCTTCTTTGATCAGAGTAACGACTGTCTTTCCTTTCCCCCTTGCGTAACCCAACTCGAAATACACATTGGGTCGCTCAAGAGTGAGGTCAGCTACCACCAGTCGGGCAGATTCGATCTTTTCGAGAATTGTTTCGGTGACGCGGAAATCGCGCTTCAGGTCTTTTACCCTCTCGGCGGTCATTCCCACGCGCCGCGCCGCCGATTCGATCGCGGAAAAGGTCGGCTCCATAGCCGGATCAAAACTGATCACCACGAAAACATAGTTCCCTTCCATTTTAGTCGCAAGGGGTGGCCGACGTGTATCGAACCCCAACCTCTCCAGAGTTCGACTCAGAGTATCCTCAATGATTTCCTGAACATTGAGCTCCTGCGCAGGTAGAGGTTCAGCAGAACCACTCCATCTCTCAATATCTGTGGCTAGTTGGCTAACGGCCGCAGGGGTATCGAAGTTAAGATCGACTGCCTGAATTTCCGCAAGGGCCGGAGGGAGATCAGCGAAAGTCGCGCCATTCACCAACACCGGAATTACCCTCTTGGAGCGCATAAGCGCTACTTGCCATTCGCGCGTTACCCACTCTGAAGCAAGCGAGGAAGGCGAGATCAGCACCAGAATAACTTCAGCGCTTTCGAGAGCTTCAGTGATCACCTGCGTCCACTGGTCACCGGCTTTCAGCTTCCTGTCGGACCAGACGTCGATCCCCGTCAAGGCGAGTTCTTGTTCCAGTCTCCGAGCTTCTGTTGCATCTTGCGCGGCGTAACTCAGAAAAACGGAGGGATTTTCACTATTTCGCCCGCCACTCATTTATGCGGCCTCCTTAGCTGTATAGAGCCGCCACTTTAGCACTCTCGGGTGCTCCGAATAGAGACTTCCCTTATTTACCCACGGAGGCGTTGGCGCGGCGCCATGAGCTGATGTTCGTGGGCAGTGATCGAGCCGTTGATCGCTCCGCCATGTATGGGTAAGCCTGTGCGGGACCAGCGCCAGATGGTCAACTGGGCTTGTGGGAGCTGTCCACGGTTCCGCCTGGCGGGACCTGCCAGAGCAGCATGGGCCGTGGAAGAAGGTCTACGAACACTTCCGCGGAGCAGGCTCGCGATGCCCTTAGCTGCCCAAGCTGAGGGCTCTGGCATCGTCGTCGCGGGTCGGTCGTCACGACTTGCTCTGGTCGACGGCGTCAGGAGCGTGGCTGAGGCCGGCCGGGGGTGCAGCGAGGCATACGCGCGCTTGGTCGGTCGGCGTCCTCGCCGTCGTGGCTGACTGTCGTCGGCTGAGGTTCGGACGGGCCGCATCGAAGCTGCCGCCGTCAGTCGAGCGCGGACCTGTAACCCGTAAAGCTGGGCCGTCCCTGGGCCGTCCGAGGCCGCTCGACAGTGGCCAATAACGACCAACGACGACCACCAGACGCACGATCCCACCACCCCTGACCAGCAGAAACCCAGCTCATCAAGATCCCCGGCAAGACCCAGGGCAAGAAGAAGTAACACGACGCCATTGAGCCCCCGATCTGCAAGTTCTTCGCGCGGCGGGGGCTTTTTGGTGGACAGGTGAACACACCGCCACGATGACCACCGCCCCACCAACAGACGTGGGAAGCGCGGTCCGCCGACGCCCACGCGGGAAGAGGTGCGCGGCCAGCGCTAGCAGGTCACCTCATGGCCATCGACGAAGCCCGACCGTCGGTTAGGTCCCGGACGATTCTCGGGGCCGCCCCCAGACAGGCCGGAATTGCAACCATGCCCTTCAGAGCTGGAACCCCCGAAGCCGACCGCGCGCTTGAGACCATAGACGCCAGCACTGACACCGACTCGCCAGCGATCGACCGTTGAGCGGTGAGTGTCTAACTGCGTGACAATGCCGACGAATAACGGCGGACGGGCGCGAACGTCAGCGGACCATCAGCGCAGGTGAGAGCCGCACCAGCCAAGGCAGCACCGGCGCCCAAGTTGCTTCGGGACGAAGAGGTCGTGAGCTATACGCCGTCGTTCTCGACCAGCAAGCCGTCAGGCCCAAAGGTGTAAAAAAAGCGCGGCGGTCCTATGGCTTCCCCAGCGCCTTGCAACGCGGCTTCCTTCTTCGCGGGACCAGAGCCGTATGGATCGCGTACCCGGAAGTCGTGGAGTCGGATGTGGTCCGCGTTGACGTCGTCCTCCTCGGGGCGGCCCTCCTGGACGAAGCCGCAGAGGGCTCGCAGTGCGTCTTCTCCCAGTTCCAGGGGGTGGAAGGCAAGCGGATAGGGCTCTTCGTCTTCGTCTGGCCAGGGGATGACGTCGGCTGAGCGGTCTCCGGCCTAATAGGGCAGTTCGAATGGGAACGGTTCGCCGATGTTCTCCATGACGCCGTCGTCCGGGGACAGACTGAGGGAGCGGACGAGCCGGCCGTCTTCCCACACGGCGAACGCAAGCCAGTCGACGACGCTGTGCATGTTGTGCAGGACGAGCCGTCGGCCGGCACTTGCCGCCACAAGGTGCTCCGGGAGCTGTGTGGGAAGGTCGATCATCATCCCCCGATCACCGACGACCTCCACACCCGGCCAGGAGCCCGCATACACCGTCCCTTCCGGGGGGTACACACCGTCCGACGGAACTGAGCCCTCGCACTCCTCGATTCCCCTGCCCGGGTAGAGCCGCCGCATCATCGTGGCAGTCCGATTACGGTCCGCCGCCCCCACTCGTCGCAACAACTCCGGTACGTCGCTGTCGGCGTACACCAGCAGTCCCGTCTTAGCTCCCAAAGCCCCTCCCAGAGCAATCCCCTTGATGGCAGACGCACCATAGCCACCCGCACTGACAACGGAGGCGCACCACAAGCGCACCAGACCCAGCGGGGAGCAGCGGGGAATCACGGTGAAAGCAGCCGAGGCCGACAGGGCAGCGGCCAAGATGTTCGCCCAGGTCAGCACCCGGACCAGGCGCGAATGAACGCAGCTTCCCAAGCTGAGGGTTCCCGCCGTCGTCACGGCCGGCCATGGCCGCTTGCTCTGGTCGACGACAAACCCCGGTAGCGCGGTTGAGGCCGGTGGGGGTACAGCGAGGCACACGCGTGCGTGGTCGTTCGGCGCGCTCGCCGTCGTGGCTGACTGTCGTCGGCTGAGGTTCGTGCCACTGCCGCGCCAGATGCAGGGGTCAGCCACGGTCAACGCCGGTGACTCTCGGTCGAGTTCTCGGCAGCCTGACCAGGTATCGAAGCGCCAGGTCAGCGCCCCCACTCCCCGCCCTCTCTCCTGAAGCGGTGCTTGTGACGGGCAGATATGGGTGAGGCTTAGCTACGTCGCCCTATCACAACGGCGTCCGTGGCGTCGAGCGATTCGCATCTCTCACCCACCGAGCGCTAGCGTCTCTGTGAGCCACCGCCGAGGAACGCCCGCAAGGGTCCCGCCAGCCGGACACGAGTAGGACCGCCACCTGCTCCGCCGCCCCTCGTCCTCGGGAGGGGCGGCCCATGGTCCACCTATGTCAGCTCGCGCGGTCAACCAGTTCCGGCAACAGAGTTGGTCACTCCTGCCTCTAGGCCGGCCGTCAGGTGCCTGAGCCTCCTATCCGCAGGCAGCGCGCTACCCCCGGGGGCTCGATTACTACGAAGGCCTCCGTCCAGGCGGCGGCCCACGCGATGTCGAAACCGATCAGCGGTCACCTCCTTACGTTGAGGGTTGCACCGCCAAAGCGCCCTCAATTCCTGTCGCGTCAGTCATTTCCTCGGATACCGTCCTCGTATGGATCAGGGTGTAGCGGGTCTTGTTGGGGCCGCCGTTGGTGGCGCAGTTGGCGTAGTGGGCTCAATCGGTGCGGCGTGGCTGACGGGACGGGGACAGCGACGGAGTCAGCACGAACAGTGGCTGAGACAGGTACGCAGAGATGCTTACGTGCACTTCGTTGGCTGCCTGCATCGAGTGGATCGGGATGTCCGACTGGCAGAAGCGACGCTCTTCTCTGACCATGAGCAGGCAGGAGATTTTTGGCCTGAGTCGATGAACGAGGCTGGCGATGCGATTACCGCCGTCATGCTTGAGGGCCCGGACGAAATTAACGAGTTGGCCCTCAACGTCTTCTACCTAGTGCAGGAGTGGTTGCTGGCGATACGACTCACCCGCATTGAGCCGCCAGAGGCCCGGCAAGACGCCTGGAACCCGCCCAGTACGGACATCGGGTACGCGATTGACCAATTCACTCTGGCAGCCTCCCGCATCCTCCGGGACCCCAACCAAGGCTTGAAATCTGCCTCAGCTCGGGAAGTCTCGCCCCTGTAGCCGTCCCAGCCCAAGAGGTTCGACTCCGTGCAGCCGCATGCGCCGAAGTCGGATTGCAAAGACCCCGGCATGCTGCGCTGCGGAATACGCCGTAGCCCACACGTGGTAGGTGGAACGGCTGCGGAGGGCGGCCAGAGCAGCCACGGACGCCTCGTCTTCACCGGCCAACAGATGCTCCAGCACATGCCGTTCCGGCCGTCTCTGGCCGACCGGCAAGAGCTACGGATCAGAACGCTTCTGACATCCACGGCTGACATCAACAACGCCGGACGAGGGCGTACGCCAGCGACTCCGTCCGGCCGTCCCACCAATCGCCTGCCGCAGCCGAGGCGGGCCCTGATCGAACTCCTAAAGCGAGTGTCCGCGAGCTCTGCAGGTACGCAGCTGGCCAATGCCCGCATAGAGCAGGCGCCATGGGCCATGCGCGGGCCAAGGACGCGAATTGAGGAGTACTGACGGGCGTCCGTACAGGCCAGAGCTGCATCGTCGCGTGCCAAGGCAACGCTCTTGAAAACTGTCGTGGCGGCAACGTCACCGTGGGTTCAAATCCCACAGCCTCCGCCGAGGTAGATGGCCCCTGACCAGGGAATTCCCGGTTGGGGGCCGCTTCCTTTCCCGATGGTCGATGGTCCGTGGGTGACCGCTCTTGGCCTCTCTTGGCCGCGTTTGGCCGTCCTGTCTGGCACGGGGCTGGCACGCATGCAGAAGGCATGGCTTGGTTCCGCTTGGACGTGGTGGGCCGGTCGGGTGTTGGTGGTGGGCGCTCGGTAGGGGGAAACCTGCAAGCTTCTGAGCCGTGGCTTTGGGCAGGGGTCGCCCCTCCCTACGCACCCCACGCAACCCAACCCGGGGCGGGGCCTGCAAGTACTTGGCGAAGCCGGCCAACTTGGTGCTCGGGCTCATGCTTTGCTCTGTATGAAGGCTGCCCTCCGCCTGGCTACACCCCGTACCCTCTTGTCATGGGATGGTTAACGGCCGCCTTTTGGGGAGCATTTGGTGGCTTCGCGATGGAGGCGCTCGACTTCATCCGAGCGGTCCGGTGGCATCGCAAATGTCCATGGCACATCCAGTCGGCTTCTTCGGACCTGGGCCAGCCACCTGCCGATAGGCATGTACGGCCTGGAGAGGAGAACCTGCCCGCTACGGGCTTCGGCGCCTACCTGGCTGCCGCGGTCTTTCGGATCGTGGTCTCCGGGGGTATCGCGGGCGCAATCGCGGCGAGCGCCCCCGCAGGATCGCTCACGCCGTGGCTGTCGCTCATCTCGGGTGTGGGTTCGCTGATGATCTTGGAGCGGGTCCTTACGTTGATCCCCTTGCTGGTCAGATATGGCAAGGATGCCGTGGTGGGAATGGTGGAGGCTCACCAGGCCCAACAAGCACAGCAAGCACAGCAAGCACAGCAAGCACAGCAAGCACAGCAGCAGTCGCAGGCTCCGCCGCCCCACGGACCACCAGCCCCCGGACCGGAAATTTCGGGCGGTCCTTCCACAGGCCGTGCAAGCACCGCGTCTCCAGCTCAGCGGGATCCGGGCCCGGGGGAAGTGGTTCAGTGATGGCGATCGCAGCAGAGTCCTTTGCCGGTCGTTTCTTGGCCGCCGTCTCCCGGCGTGGACCGGCGTTCCACCCTCCGCGGTCTACCGGACCGCACAGCGGACAGCCTCCTCGCACGTTCATCCGGCGCTTACACCTCATTGCAGCCAGCGGCGCCCGCCTGCGCATGTGCGCGAAGCGGCTGCGTGCGGAGTTGGTCGAGCTGCCGGCTGAGACCCGAATCAAGACCAGGGATGCCCTGCACGAGCTGGGCTACGGCATCGCTCGGTTTCAGGCGTTGATCCAGCGGCTGAGCCTGCACGTGGATTTGCAGTTCGACGGCGTGGTCAGCAACCCGAATTTTGCTCAGGGGTGCAGAGCTCTGAGCGACGATGTGCGTGCACATTGGGACGACCTGCAGGAGCAGATGCGCGGGCGCTTTACTGAGCTAGGGGCGAGTGGCGTCGAGGACGGGCTAATGGTACTTCTCTCCGAGGTGGGAGATGAGGTGCGCATGGGCCTGGCTATGCTCCGCCGGGAGCGGTACGTGCGTCTGGTCGGGTTTTCCGAGGCCCTATCGCGATTGCGCGCCATCGACGAGGTGCTGGCTTCCGTGCAGCACTTCATCGAGTCTGCTGCTAATGACTTCTCCGGTGCCGACTTGACGGGAGTCGACCCCGGCATTGCTTATCTGGCTTGGCTGGAGTGGGATGAGGCGACGCGCTGGCGGCCGGGCTGGGAGGACAGAATCCGGCGGATGTCGGTGGAGCGTGCACCGGGAAAGTTCGTGATCCAGCCGATGGATGTGGAGGAGAGGTCGGGCCGGCTGGCGGACGCGTAGCCGCTCAAACTCTTTGCTCTCATCGACATATCCATCTGCCTGGGGCTGTCCTGTCTCAACGAAGTTGATCGTCCTCGCGCCGCAGACCTTGCTGGACGTGATTCGGTGAGGCGCATGTACGGGGTTCGTTGAGACAGGGCAGGAGCCGTATGTTCTGGTGAGCGTTCCCCCGCCGAGCACCGAGACCTTTTACGGCTGGTGACGCCGCAAGCGCAGCCACGCTTGCCGGGTGAAGTCCGTGGCCTCGTCGTATGCCTGCTGCGGAGATGTGATGTCCCGGCCCGGCCCGAGGTCGCTCCTTCATGCCGGTGATTCACGGCATTCAGGGCTCTATTGGCTGCGCGGTTTCGTGCGGATGCTCCGGTTCGGATTGATCCTGAGCCTGTATGCGGGTCGCTTCCGCTGCTTTGTCAGCGCTGAGTTGAGCCCATGTGGGGCTGCGTAGCACCTCACCTGATCTCACCCCGTTCCGCTGCGCTCGTAGGGGGGCGTATTGGCGGCTGAGGGGTGGTGTGGGGGCGGGGGATAAATGGGTGGCACTGGGGCGGCACCTGGGGGAAGTGTGGAGGTATGGATTCTATGCGTGGGTTTGAGGAACTGGTTGCCGAGGCGGAGGCCGTTTCGGTGGCGGGGTGGGATTTTTCGTGGTTGGAGGGGAGGGCTACTGAGGAGCGGCCCTCTTGGGGATATCAGCGGGCGATGGGGGAGCGGTTGGCGCGGGTCGGGGCGGCGCTGGATATCCAGACGGGCGGTGGGGAGGTGCTTGCCGGGGTTCCGAGATTGCCGCCGGTGATGGTGGCCACGGAATCTTGGCCGCCGAATATCGCCAAGGCCACCGCGTTGCTGCATCCGCTCGGTGCGGTCGTGGTGGCCGATGAGGACGAGCCGCCGCTGCCGTTCGGTGATGCGGCGTTCGATCTTGTGACGAGCCGTCATCCGGTGACCGTGTGGTGGGAGGAGATCGCGCGGGTGCTGCGGCCCGGTGGCACGTACTTCTCTCAACAGGTGGGGCCGGCAAGCGTTTTCGAGCTGGTGGAGTACTTCCTTGGGCCGCAGCCTGAGGAAGTACGTCGGGCGCGGCATCCCGAGGACGCACGGCGGGCGGCGGAGGCGGCTGGGCTGGAGGTGGTCGATCTGCGGGCCGAGTCGTTGCGGACCGAGTTCTTCGATATCGGGGCGGTTATTTATTTTCTGCGGAAGGTGGTGTGGATGGTGCCCGGGTTCAGTGTGGAGCAATACCGCGACCGGTTGCGGGAGTTGGATGAGGAGATTCGTCGGGAGGGGGCGTTCGTGGCGCATACGACGCGGTTTTTGATTGAGGCGCGGAAGGCAGTTTCTGGGGCTTGTGGGGAGTGAGTTGGGGGTGAGTTGCAGGCGAGTTGGGGGGAGGGGCCTTTCGTGCGTTGCCGCGCCTCCCGGGTCGGGTGGGTGCTGTCGGGTGGCGGCAGAGGATCGGCGGTGACACCTGGTAGAGGGGGTGGCGCCGGCTAGCGCTGGCGGGAGGCTGAGGCGATGGTTGCGCGGGCCTCGTGTTCGGAGAGGCCGGTGTGGCAGGCGGCCTCGGTCAGTCGGGCGGCGAGCTCCGGGCCGAGGCCGTCCTCGTAGGCGCGGCAGGCGGCCCAGAAGAGACGGGCGTTGCGCTGGCCGACCGGGGAGGAGCGTACGAAGCGTACGAGCGCTGCGGCGGGCTGGGGCGGGACGTCGGGTGGAGGCTCGTGGCCGTGGCTGTGGCCGTGGCTGTGACCGGCACCGGCACCGGCATCGGCACTGGCGCCGGCGTGAGGCGGGGAGGGGTGGTGTCGGGTGGGCGTGGGCGGGGGCGGGGCCGTTAGCAGGGTGAGTAGGGCGTCCGGGACGGGGGTCGGGCGGTCCGGGGCGTTCGGTGCGAGGACGTATCGGCCGTGGGCGGTGAGCGAGCCGGGGCCGACCAGATAGCCGCCCGTTCCGCGGACGTCGATACCGGGGGCGAGGCGGCCGACCGAATTCGGGACGGGTGGGGTCGGTGGGGACGTCGGGGACGGTGGGGACGTCGGGCCGGAGAACCAGAGGTGCAGGCCGCCGCTGGGGGTGCGGACCGTGATCGTCGGCGGGACCGGGAAGTCGTGCGCCTCGGCGAGGAACAGCAGGGCGGTGAGGCCGTCGGCGCCGTTTTTGGTGTCGAGGTCGAGGCCTATGAGGTGGTGCGGCGGCAGCCCGCAGGCGATGCCGTAGCCGGTGGCCCAGGGGGCGGCGGCGAACATGCGGCGGATGGTGAACGGGTCGGTGCTCGCGTCGTGCACACCGTGCCCGAGGCGGCCGCAGTCGCCGTGGCAGGGCGGCACCTCGGGATGCCCGCGGTGCGGGGAACGGAGGGCGGGCAGTTTGGCGCGGGTGAGCGGGATGACGGGATAGCCGCGCTCGGCGGCGATCAGTGCCTCGGCCAGGGCGGCGGTGTGGGCGTCGGGGGGTGGGGAGAGGGCGGGGGACGCAGCTGAGGCGTGGGCGTGGCCTTGGGCGTGGGTGGGGGAACTGCCGGTGGCGGGCGGGGGCGAGGGGGCGGCGGTGGGTGCGGCTTGCCTTCGTGCGTCGGTGGGTGGGTGTGGGCGGGCGTCGGCCGGTGGGTGTGGGCGTCCGTCGGTCGGGGTCGGGGCCGGGGCCGGGGGCGAGGAACGCCTGTCGGTCGGTGGGTGCGGGCGTCCGTCGGCCGGTGGGTGCTGTTGAGCGTCGGCCGGGGCTGGGGCCGGGGGCGAGGAACGCCTGTCGGTCGGTGGGTGCGGGCGTCCGTCGGCCGGTGGAGGCAGTCGCCCGGCGGATGGTGGCTGTGTTCGGCTGGCGGGCGGGGGGTCGGTATGGCGTAGGTGCAGGGGTGCCATGGAGTTATTTTCGTACGAATGTTCGATGAAGGGAAGGGGGGCGTGCGGGAGGCGGTTCGTGCGCCGGGTGGCTGGGTTGGATGGGTGGGGTGGATGGGTGGGGTGTGCGCCCCGGCGGGGGAGGGGTGTCGGCGGGCTGCGCCCTTGTCGCGGCGTGGAGAGGGGGGTGAGGTGATGCAGCGAGGGTTTACCTGGGGGTCCTCATGCTTGCGAGGGAATCGGGCCTTCGTGGCGGATTCGCGGGGAATTCGTGGGCAATCCTGAGGTCGCGACGTCGCGGCAAGCATCGTGGTGGCCGGCCAACTACCCGATGGACCAACGGAGTTCCCGCAATTGACCAGCCGTGGATCAAGCCTTATGGGCCCGGTCCGGCAGGTCGGATCCAGAAGTTGTGTTCCGTAGGAGGAATTCACATGGCAAGCACCCGTACTGCCCGCGTCCTCGCGCTGGCCGCCGCACTGCCCTTCGCGGCGGCGCTCCTTTCCGGCGTGGCGCAGGCTGACAACGGCGGCTTTGCGAGCAACGGGTCGAATGCGGCGTCGACGAGCCAGGGGGGCGTACTGATCGGCGACGACAACCACGGCAATGCGACCAACGGCCAGCAGGTCGCCAACGGTGCCGGCGCCTCCAACCAGAACAACACCGCGAGCGTCAACGGTTCCGGTTTCACGACCATCGACCAGGACAACGCCACCGTCAGCTTCGGGAACAACATCGGCTGACCCGGGGCCGCCGTATGGGGAGAGGCGGCTTACCGAGGGGTGATACGTCGAGGTCGGCGCCGAGGGCATGGGCTGCTCTGGGGTTCACCGCACTGGCCTTGACAGTGAGCGGGTTTCTGACGGACAGTCAGGAACCCGCTCACTTGTGTGTGCGGGTGGGGCGGCCGGGTTGCCTGGCCGCTGGGCCGCTGGGCAGCTGAGCCGCCGGGTCGTTGTGTCCAACGGGGGCACGGGCTACCGGGTCACCGGGCTCCAGGGTCACGGGGCCGCCGGACTGCCCGACGGGCCGCCGGACCGGGGGAGTGCGGGCCGGCGGCGTGCCCGACCGCCGGACCGCGGGCTACTGAAGGGGAGGCCGTCGACGTGTACCTCGCCCCCACCGCGTGCCAGGAACGCCTGCGTGCCGAACTCCGCACGTACTTCCGGGACTTGATGCCGAACGGGGCGCCGGAGCGTGCCGACGCGCAGCGTGCGGTGCTGCGTCGGATCGGCGCCGACGGCATGCTCGGCCTCGGTTGGCCGACGGAGTACGGCGGGCAGGGGCGCGGACCCGACGAGCAGTTCGTCTTCTTCGACGAGGCGTACCGTGCCGGCGCCCCGGTCTCCATGGTCACCCTCAACACCGTCGGTCCGACCCTGATGAAATACGGCACGCGGCGGCAGAAGGAGTTCTTCCTGCCGCGGATCCTCCGGGGGGAGCTCGTCTTCGCGATCGGCTATACGGAGCCGGAGGCCGGCACCGACCTCGCGGCGCTCCGTACGCGGGCGGTGCGCCGGCCGGGCGCTGGTTCCGTGCGCCGGCCGGGCACCGGTGGTGTGCGCCAGCCGGGGGTCGTAGATGTGCGCGGGCCGGGCGGCGGTACGGAGGGGCGGCGGGGGCCGGGGGGCGAAAGCGGTGGTGGGGCAAGGAGTGGAGCCGGTAGCGGGGCCAGTGGCGGGGCCAGTGGCGGGGCCGGTGGCGGGGACGGTGGGCACTGGGTGATCGATGGCGCCAAGGTTTTCACCAGTAATGCGCACCAGGCGGACTGGATCTGGCTGGCCTGCCGTACCGACCCCGAGGCGCCCAAGCACAAAGGCATTTCGATCATCCTCGTGCCGACCGATGCGCCGGGCTTCTCCTGGACGCCGATCGAGACGGTCGGCGGGCTGCGGACCACCGCCACGTACTACGACGACGTACGCGTCCCGGCCGGCAACCTCGTCGGTGAGGAGAACGCCGGTTGGCAGCTGATCACCAACCAACTCAACCACGAGCGAGTGGCGTTGGCCGCGATCGGGATGCAGGCCGAGGATGCGTACCGCGCGGCGCTGGAGTACGCCCGGACGGCCGACCCGGAGACCGGCGAGCGGCCGGCGGACCGTCCGTGGGTCCGGGCCCGGCTGGCCGAGGCGCATGCCCGGCTGGCCGCGACCCGGCTGCTGAACTGGCGGCTGGTCGGTGAGGTGGGCGCCGGGACGCTCGGACCGGGCGATGCCAGCGGGGTCAAGTTCGCCGGGACGGAGAGTGCCGTTGAGGTCTACCGGATGTGCCAGGAGGTGGTCGGCGAGGCCGCCCTGGTGCGGGCCGGTTCGCCGGGCGCGTACGGGGACGGCGAACTGGAGCGGATGAACCGGGCGGCGCAGATCAACACGTTCGGGGGCGGCGTGAGCGAGGTCCAGCGGGAGATCGTCGCGACGATGCGGCTGGGGATGCGGAGGGGACGGCGATGACCTACGGGCGAAGGGCCTCCGGGCGAAGGGCCTCTGGGCGAAGGGCCTCCGGGGATGCCCATGGGCGGGGAGCCGCCGGGGATCCTTACGAGGGGACGGCCACCAAGGGCACCGGCACGCCAACGGCCAGTAAGGGCACCGGCATGTCGGCGGCGACTACTAGGGGCGCCGGTGCATCGGCGCCCACCGGTGGCACCGGCACGCCAACGGCCACCGGTGGCACCGTCGTGTCGGCGGCGACCACCGGTGGCACCGGCACGCCAACGGCCACCGGTGGCACCGGCACGCCGGCGGCGACTACCGGGGCCGCCGGGGACCTGTACGAGCGGCTGAAGGCGTACGAGGGGCGGTCCGCGGCCACCGCCGGTGTCGGGAAGGACCCGGTCAACGCGGCGATGATCCGGCACTGGTGCGAGGCGATGGGAGACGCCAACCCGGCGTACGAGGGGCCGGACGCGATCGCCCCGCCGACCATGCTCCAGGCGTGGACGATGGGCGGGCTCTCCGGTCATCAGGGTCGTTCGGGGGCGCACGACGAACTGTTCGCGCTGCTCGACGGTGCCGGCTACACGGCCGTAGTGGCGACCGACTGCGAGCAGGAGTACCTGCGGCCGCTGCGGCCGGGTGACCGGATCACCTTCGACGCGGTGATCGAGTCCGTATCGGAACGCAAAACCACCAAGCTGGGGGCCGGCCACTTCGTCACGACGCGGATGGACGTCCGGGCGGGCGGGGAACTGGCGGGGACGCACCGCTTCCGGATCCTCAAGTACGCCCCGGCCCGGACGCCGGCGCGGGGGAAGGGGCCGGCACCGGCACCGTTGGCCCAGCCCCAGCCCCAGCCCCAGCCCCAGGCGCAGGCGCAGGCGGAGGCTCCAGCGCAGCCCCAGGCCCAGGCGCAGGCGCGGCCGCGGCCGGTGATCAATCGGGACAACGCGGGGTTCTGGGAGGGCGTGCGCCGGCACACGCTGCTGATACAGCGCTGCGGAGGGTGCCGGACGCTGCGCTTCCCCTGGCTTCCCGGATGCCAGGCGTGCGGCTCCCCCGAGTGGGACACGGTCGAGGCGAGCGGTAACGGCACCGTCTACTCGTACGTGGTGATGCACCACCCACCCTTCCCGGCCTTCGACCCGCCCTACGCGGTGGGGCTCATCGAGCTCGCCGAGGGTGTGCGGATGGTCAGCAACGTGATCGGCGTGCCCCACGACAAGGTGCGGATCGGGATGCCGGTACGGCTGGAATTCCTGCGGGTGGACGAGGAGTTGGAGCTGCCGGTGTTCCGCGGGGATGAGGAGTTCGTGCTGCCGGGCGCGCGTCGGGCGGGGAGGGCGGAGGGCTGATGGACTTCACGCCCACCGAGGGGCAGTCCGCCGCCCAGCAGCTCGCGGCGCGGATCTTCGGCGACCTCGCCACGCACGAGCGGCTCGCGGCGGCCGGTACCGCGTCGGACGCCGCGCTCTGGAAGGCGTTGTGCGCGGCCGGACTGCCGGCGGCCGTCGAGGAGATCGGGCTGCTGGGGCTGGCGCTGGTCCTGGAGGAGCAGGGCCGCACCACCGCGCAGGTACCGTTCGCGGCGACCTGCACCTACGGCGTGCTGGCCGTCGCCCGGCACGGTACGGCGGAACAGCGGGCACGGCTGCTGCCCGCGCTGCGGGACGGCACCGCGGTGGCAACGGGAGCGTTCCCGGCGCGCGGCGCCACCACGGCGACCACCGGTGTCGCCACGGCGGCCACCGGTGCCACCACAGCGGCTACCGGTGTCGCCACGGCGGTCACTGCTGTCGCCACGGCGGCTCCCGGTGTCATCACGGCGGGTGCCTCCCGGCAGGCGACCGTGGACGGTACCGGGCGGCTGACCGGAGTCGTCCCCGTCGTTCCCTGGTTGCGCGACGCCACCCACGTACTGGTCCCGGACGCGGAGCGGGCGCTCTGGCTGGTGCGCGTCGCGGATGCCCGGGTCGAGCCCGTGGAGACCACCGCGCCCTGGTCAGCGGGACGGCTCACACTCGACGGGACGCGCGCCGAGCGGTTGGGCAGGACGCGCGCCGAGCGGCTGGACGGGACGCGGGCCGAGCGGTTGGCCGGGACGCGCGCCGAGCGACTGGGCCGCCCGCGAGGGGACGGCTCCACGGCCTCCACCGATTCCCCCAACTCCACCGACTCCACCGACTCCACCGACACCACGGCCTCCCCCGACTTCCCCGCCTCCCCCGCCTCCACCGCCTCCACCGACTCCGCGGACCGGCGGCCGTCCCCGTACGACGACGTGCTGGCGTGCGCACGCGTCGCCTTCGCCGCCCTGCAAGCCGGGGTCTGTGCCGGGGCGCTGGCGCGTACGGTGGCCCACACCACCACCCGCGAACAGTTCGGCCGCCCGCTCTCCACCAACCAGGCCGTCCTGCTGCGCGCGGCCGACGCGTACATGGATACCGAGGCCATCCGCGTCACCACCTACGAGGCGGCCTGGCGCCATGACGAGGGGCTGCCGTACGACGGGCAGGCGCTGACCGCCGCCTGGTGGGCGTCCGAGGCGGGCCGGCGCGTGGTGCACACCGGCCAGCATCTGCACGGCGGCGTCGGCGCGGACCTCGACCACCCCGTCCACCGGCACTTCCTCTGGGGCCGCCAACTCGACGCCCACCTCGGCTGCGGCGCCGAACTCCTGGAAGAACTCGGCACCTTGCTGACCGATCCGCCGACCGAGGAGGCCGCATGACGCGGGAAGAGCGAAGCGGAAGTGTCCGGGCCGGTGACGTACTCCCCGCCCTGGAGATCCCGATCACCCGGACGCTGATCGTCGCCGGCGCCCTCGCCTCCCGCGACTACCAGGACGTGCACCACGACGTCGAGCTCGCCAAGGAGAAGGGCTCCCCCGACATCTTCATGAACATCCTCACCACCAACGGGCTGGTGGGCCGCTACCTCACCGACCACTTCGGCCCCACCGCCGTACTGCAGAAGCTCGCGATACGGCTCGGCGCCCCCAACTATCCGGGCGACACCATGACGTTGACCGGAACGGTCACCGAGGTCGACCCCGACCCCAACCCCGTCACCTGTACCAACGGCGACTGCGACGGCGACTGCGACTGCGACTGCGGCGGCGGCAGCGACGGCCACGGCCACGGCCACAGCCACAGCCACAGCCAAGGAATCACCGCTCACGTCCGCCTCACCGGCACCAACGCGCTCGGCAACCACGTCACCGGCACGGCGACCGTCCGTCTGCCTCCGAGCGGGGCCGCCGCCTCCCGGGCATGCTCGTCCCGCCTCTCCCCGGAGGGCGCCGTATGAGCCTGCACCGTCCCGACGCGCTCTCCGGGCGCGCCGCCATCGCCGGGATCGGCGCGACGGAGTTCTCCAAGGATTCCGGTCGCAGCGAGCTCAAGCTCGCCGTGGAGGCAGTGCACACCGCGCTCGACGACGCGGGGCTGTCCCCGGGCGACGTCGACGGTCTGGTCACCTTCACCATGGACACCACCCCGGAGATCACCCTCGCGCAAGCAGCGGGCATCGGGGAGCTGTCCTTCTTCTCGCGCGTCCACTACGGCGGTGGCGCGGCCTGTGCCACCGTTCAGCAGGCGGCCCTCGCCGTCGCCACCGGAACCGCCGAAGTCGTCGTCTGCTACCGGGCGTTCAACGAACGCTCGGGCCGCCGCTTCGGTACCGGTGTCCAGGAACGGCAACCCTCCGCCGAGGGCGTGGCGCTCGGCTGGAACCTCCCCTTCGGTCTGCTCACCCCCGCCTCCTGGGTCGCGATGGCGGCGCAGCGCTATCTCCACACCTACGGCCTCACCCCCGAAGCCTTCGGTCATGTCGCCGTCACCGACCGCCGGCACGCCGCCCGCAACCCGGCCGCGTACTTCCACGGCAAGCCGATCACCCTCGCCGATCACGCGGCCTCCCGTTGGATCGTCGAGCCGCTGCGGCTGCTGGACTGCTGTCAGGAGACCGACGGCGGTCAGGCCCTCGTCGTCACGACCCCCGAGCGGGCCCGTGACCTGCGCCGCCCGCCCGCCCTGATCACGGCCGCGGCCCAGGGCGCCGGCCGCGCCCAGGAGCAGATGACGAGCTTCTACCGGGACGACCTGACCGGCCTGCCCGAGATGAACGTGGTCGCCCGCCAGCTCTGGCGCACCTCCGGGCTGACCCCCGCCGACATCGACGTCGCCATCCTCTACGACCACTTCACCCCCTTCGTCCTCATGCAACTGGAAGAGTTCGGCTTCTGCGCACCCGGTGAGGCGGCCGACTTCGTCGCCGCGGACGCCCTTCCGCTGAACACCCACGGCGGCCAACTCGGCGAGGCGTACCTGCACGGCATGAACGGCATCGCCGAAGCCGTCCGGCAGCTCCGCGGCACCTCCCCCAACCAGGCCCCGGACGCCACCCACGTCCTGGTCACGGCGGGAACCGGCGTACCGACCTCCGGACTGATCCTCAGCCGTGACGGCGCCGGCGCCCCAGACAGTCCCCCAACCCATCCCTCGGCCA
This sequence comes from Streptomyces sp. NPDC059649, assembly GCF_042734445.1. Taxonomy (NCBI): domain Bacteria; kingdom Bacillati; phylum Actinomycetota; class Actinomycetes; order Kitasatosporales; family Streptomycetaceae; genus Streptomyces; species Streptomyces sp. NPDC059649. The sequence continues at coordinate 133,494 of NZ_JBHWDV010000003.1, read as the reverse complement.
GTCCCCCAGACAGTCCCCCGGCCCATCCCTCGGCCAGTCCCCCAGACAGTTCCCCGGCCCATCCCTCGGCCAGTCCCGTAGCCAGTTCCCCGGCCCGACCCCCGGACGGTCCCTAGGGGACCGCCGTGCCCCCTCCCCCCAGAGGAGGTGAGTGCCGCCCGCTCCGTACAACTTGAGGGGGAGACCGCTTCGGCACCTGGGACCGATCCGCCCACACCCCCCTCGCTCCTAGCGTGGGAGCCATGACCACGCCTGTGTGTACCAGCGCTTCGACCGCCGCTGTGTTCCCCAGCTTCTCGTCCTACGTACGGGCCCGGGGGCCGGTCCTGCTGCGCGCCGCGCGGTCGCTGTCCGCCAACCCGAACGACGCCGAGGACCTCCTCCAGACCGCCCTGGCCAAGACCTATGTGGCCTGGGAGCGGATCGAGGACCACCGTGCGCTGGACGGCTATGTCCGCCGCGCGCTGATCAACACCCGTACCTCGCAGTGGCGCAAGCGCAGGGTGGAGGAGTTCGCCGTCGACGAGCTCCCCGAGCCCGACCCGCTGCCGTGCCCCGACCCGGCCGAGTTGCAGGGACTGCGGGACGCGATGTGGCGCGCGGTGATGCGACTGCCCGCGCGCCAGCGGGCCATGGTCGTCCTCAGGTATTACGAGGACCTGAGCGAGGCCCAGACCGCCGAGGTCATGGAGGTCTCCATCGGCACGGTCAAGAGCGCCGTCTCCCGCGCCCTGGCCAAACTCCGCCAGGACCCCGAACTCGCCATGATCGCCTGACGGAACGGCGGAGAAGAGGGAAGACGGCCGGGGGAGGCCGGAAAACGGCCGAGGGGGAAGCAAGTCCTACGTCGCGCGGTTCACCGCAAGCCTTACGCCGCGCGGTTCACCGCAAGCCCTACGTCGCGCGGTTCACCAGGAGTCTGCCGACCGCCTTTTCCAGTTCGGCGACGCGGTCGGCGAGGTGGGTCCGGTCGACCGTCGAGGCGTCGCGCAGGAGGAGTTCGAGGTCTGCCAACTGGCCTGCGATGTCTGCCAGTTGGGCCGCTTCGTCGGGTGCCGGTGCCCGTGCGGCGGCGGTGGTGGTCGCCGGGTGGGTGACGGGGCCCTCAGGGGGACCGCCGGCTGCCTCGGGCGCCCTGGGTTCCCCGGACGTCGCGGATGCCGCCGCGCTCTCCGCCGCTTCAGCAGGCTCACACACCCCCTCCGCCCCGTGGGTCTCCGTAGACGTGGCCGTGGAAGCGGACGTGTCGGTCGCCGCCGGTTCCGTTTCCGTAGCGCCCGGGCGGTTCTCGGTCGTCAGGAGGCGTTTCAATTGTTCGGCCTGGGCGGCGAGTTGGCGGTTCTTGCGGTGGAGGTCCAGGAAGACGTTCACCTTGGTGCGCAGGAGCCACGGGTCGAAGGGCTTGATGAGGAAGTCGGCGGCGCCGACCGTGTAGCCGCGGTAGGCGTAATTGGGGTCGACCGAGGCGCCGGTGAGCAGAATGATGGGTACGTCCTTCGTCTGGTCCAATCCCTTGATATTGGCCGCGGTCTCGAAACCGTTCATGCCGGGCATCAGGACGTCGATGAGGACCACCGCGAATTCCTCGCGGAGCATGGCCTTGAGGGCCTCTTCGCCGGAGCGTGCGCGGACGACCTTCTGCGTGAGGGAGCCCAGCACGGCCTCCAGTGCGACGAGGTTTTCCTCCATGTCGTCGACGATCAGGATGCTCGATGTGGTGTCCGGTGTCGTCGTCATGACCGCCGTCCTGACTCCGGTCCCGCCGTTCCCCGGTCCTCAGCAGTGCGTGGCGTGCCCGTGTCGTCGGGCGTACGGGCCGCCGTCCCCTTCCCCGTGTCGTCGGGCGTCCGGGCCGCCGTCCCCCTCCCCCTGCCGTCCCGCCGGTCGGCCTCCCCGGCCCCGGCACTAACCCCTTCCGCTGCCCCGTCCCCATCCCCTCCCGCTTGTCCGTCCCCATCCCCTCCCGCTCGTCCGTCCCCGCTCCCGCCCCCGGCGTACGGCTCGCAGCTTCCGGTATCCGGGGCCGGATTCGGGTCCAGCAGGTGGCAGATCACCGAAAGCAGACGGTCCACGTCCACCGGTTTCGGGATGTAATCGTTGGCGCCGCTTTCGATCGCCTTTTCGCGGTCGCCGGGCATGGCCTTCGCGGTGAGCGCGATGATCGGCAGCTCCGCGAATCGGGGGGTCTGTCGGATCGCCTTGATCATCTCGTACCCATCCATTTCCGGCATCATGATGTCCATCAGCACCAGGGAGACATCCGGTGTCCGGTCGAGAACTTCCAGGCCCTCGCGGCCGTTCTCGGCGTATTTCACCTTGATGCCGACCCGGCCCAGTACATGGGTGAGCGCGAAGACGTTGCGGATGTCGTCGTCGACGATGAGGATCCGGCGGTTCGCCAGGATCTGGCCGGGGCGCCCGCTCAGCCAGTCCTTGAGGCGGGTGGTCTCGGGCCAGGTCACGTCGCCGCCGTCGCCGGAGCGGGGGCCCGTACGGGGCACGGCCGACTCGGGCCGGGTGGGGAAGAGGTCATCCCTCGACGGGCCCTGGCCGCCCTGCGCGGGGGCGGACGGGCTGGACCGTACGGACGGCGCGTCCACGGAGCCCCGTGCGCCCGTGGCGCCGGAGGCGAGCCCGGCCCCGCTGTCGGTCCCGCGGGTGGCCCCGCCGCCGGGACGGCGCTCCGCCACGCCACGGGGACGGACCTCGGGCCCGCCGTCCGGCCGGGGCTCGGTGCCGTCGACGGGCCGGGGTGACGTGGTCGGGCCGGGGGACGGGAGCGGTGTGGTGTAGCGGGCCGGGACGTAGAGGGTGAAGGTCGAGCCGACGTCGGGTTCGCTCTCGGCGGTGATCCGGCCGCCGAGCAGCGCCGCCATGTCGCGGCTGATGGACAGACCCAGGCCGGTGCCGCCGTATTTGCGGTTGGTGGTGCCCTCGGACTGCTGGAACGCCTCGAAGATCCCGCCGAGTTTCTCCGGCGGAATGCCGATACCGGTGTCCTTGACGGAGAACGCGACGACGTCGTCGGCGGTGCGCAGCGATTCCTCCTCGAAATGCCGTCCGGAAACGCGGGCCACGAGGAGTTCCACGCCGCCGGTGGAGGTGAATTTCACCGCGTTGGAGAGGAGATTGCGGAGGATCTGCTGGAGGCGCTGTTCGTCGGAGAACAGTTCCTCGGGGACGTCGTCGGCGACCCTGATGTCGAAGGTGAGGCCGCGGTCGACGGTGAGCGGCCGGAAGGTCGCGCGGACGTAGTCGACGAGTTTGGTGAGCGGCAGCGGTTTGGGATGGACGTCCATCCGGCCGGCCTCGATCTTCGACAGGTCGAGGATGTCGTTGATCAACTGGAGCAGGTCGGAACCGGCCCGGTGGATGGTGACCGCGAATTCCACCTCCTGCGGCGAGAGCCGCCCGTCGGGGTTGTCGGCGAGGAGCCGGGAGAGCACCAGCAGGGAATTCAGCGGGGTGCGCAGCTCGTGCGACATGTTCGCCAGGAATTCGGACTTGTACTGGGAGGAGGTGGCGAGGAGTGCGGCCTTCTCCTCCAGTTCGGCGTTGGTGAGCTGCAACTCGTCGGAACGCTGGCGGAGTTCGGCGGTGAGCCGCTGCGATTCCGAAAGCAGCGATTCGGTACGGGAGTTGGCGATGATGGTGTTGATGGACACCCCGATGGTGTTCACGAACTGGTCGATGAAGGCGAGGTGGACGTCGCTGAAGCGGCTGAAGGACGCCAGCTCGATCACGCCGAGCACCTGGTCCTCGAAGAGCACCGGCAGGATGACGATGCTGGCCGGGGCGGCGGCGCCCAGGCCGGAGCTGATGGTGATGTAGTCGGGCGGTGCGGAGTCGACCACGATCCGCTTCTTCTCCATGGCGGCCTGGGTGATCAGCCCCCAGCCGGGGGTGCCCAGGCGCAGCCGCGGCAGGGAGCGCCGGCCCTCGGGCTGGCCGGTGCCGTAACCGGCGATCAGCTCCAGGCCCTCGCCCGGCTCGGCGCCCGCCTCGGCCAGGAAGAACGCGCCGAACTGCGCGTTCACCAGCGGGGTCAGCTCGCGCAGGATCAGGTCGGCGACCTCGACCAGGTCGCGGTGGCCCTGCATGAGGCTGGCGATACGGGCGAGGTTGGACTCCAGCCAGTCCTTGGCGCGGGTGGTCTCGCGGAGGTTGGCGACCATCAGGTTGATGTTGTTCTTCAGCGCGGCGACCTCGCCCTGGGCGTCCACCGTGATCGAGCCGGACATGTCGCCCTGGGTGACCGCGCTGGCCACCTCGGCGATCGCGCGGACCTGCGTCGTGAGGTTCAGTGCCAGGTCGTTGACGCTGGTGGTCAGCCGCTTCCAGGTGCCGTAGACGCCCTCGACCCGGGCCTGGCCGCCCAGCTGTCCCTCGCTGCCGACCTCGCGGGCGACCCGGGTCACCTCGGAGGAGAACGAGGAGAGGGTGTCGACCATGGTGTTGATCGTCGTCTTGAGTTCGAGGATCTCGCCGCGGGCGTCGACGTCGATCTTCTTGGACAGGTCGCCCTTGGCGACGGCGGTGGCGACCTGGGCGATGTTGCGGACCTGGGACGTCAGGTTGTCCGCCATCGAGTTGACGTTGTCGGTGAGGTTCTTCCAGACGCCGGACACGCCGTGGACCTGGGCGCGGCCGCCCAGCCGGCCTTCGGTGCCGACCTCGCGGGCGACCCTGGTGACCTCGTCCGCGAACGCCCGCAGCTGCTTGACCATGGTGTTGACGGTGTCCTTGAGTTCGAGGATCTCGCCGCGGGCGTCGACGTCGATCTTCTTGGACAGGTCACCGTTGGCGACGGCCGTGGTCACCTGGGCGATGTTGCGGACCTGGGACGTCAGGTTGAGCGCCATCGAGTTGACGTTGTCGGTGAGGTCCTTCCAGACCCCGGACGCGCCCCTGACCTGTGCCTGACCGCCCAGGTTGCCCTCGGTGCCGACCTCGCGGGCGACCCGGGTGACCTCGTCGGCGAAGGCGGAGAGCTGGTCGACCATGGTGTTGATCGTCGACTTCAGTTCGAGGATCTCGCCCTTCGCCTCGACGGTGATCTTCTTGCCGAGGTCGCCCTCGGCGACGGCCGTGGCGACCTGGGCGATGTTGCGGACCTGGGACGTCAGGTTGTCCGCCATGAAATTGACGCTCTCCGTGAGGTCCTTCCAGACCCCGGATACGCCCCTGACCTGGGCGCGGCCGCCGAGCCGGCCCTCGGTGCCGACCTCGCGGGCGACCCGGGTGACCTCGTCGGCGAACGCGGAGAGCTGGTCGACCATGGTGTTGATCGTCGACTTCAGTTCGAGGATCTCGCCGCGGGCGTCCACGGTGATCTTCTGGCTCAGGTCACCGTTGGCGACGGCCGTGGTCACCTGCGCGATGTTGCGGACCTGCCAGGTCAGGTTGGACGCCATGAAGTTGACGTTGTCGGTGAGGTCCTTCCAGACCCCGGATACGCCCCTGACCTGGGCGCGGCCGCCCAGCTGGCCCTCGGTGCCGACCTCGCGGGCCACCCGGGTGACCTCGTCGGCGAAGGCCCGCAGCTGGTCCACCATCTTGTTGACGGTCAGCTTCAGCTCCAGCAGCTCACCGGTGGCCTCCACCGTCACCTGCTGGGTGAGGTCGCCGCGTGCCACGGCCGTGGTGACCACCGCGATGTCCCGGACCTGGGCGGTCAGCCGCGACGCCATGGTGTTGACCGCCTCGGTCACATGCAGCCAGTCGCCGGACAGCCCCTGGACCTTGGCCCGGCCGCCCAGCCGGCCCTCGGTGCCGACCTCACGGGCGACCCGGGTGACCTCGCCGGTGAACAGGGACAGCTGGTCGACCATGCGGTTGACCCCGCTGCCCAGGCGGCGCAGATCGCCGCGCAGCTCCCGGCTGCCGTCGTGCAGCTCGACGTGCTGGGTCAGGTCGCCGTCGGCCACCGCGTCCAGCACCCGGGTGGCCTTGGCCAGCGGCACCACCAGTGCGTCCAGCACGGTGTTGGCCGCCTCGATGCTGGTGGTCCACGCGCCCTGGCCGGGGCTGGCGGAGATCCGCTCGTCCAGCCGGCCCTGCCGGATGATTTCTCCGCGCACCCGCTGGAGCTCGGACGACAGATGGGCGTTGCGGGCCACGATCTGGTTCAGGACGCCGGCCATGTCCGCCAGGACACCGTCCGCGGTGGGGCCGTTGGGGACCGCCACCCGGCTGGTGAAGTCCCCGTCGCGCAATGCGTTCATCGCCGCGAGCAGCGGCCGCAGCTCACTCGTGCGTACCCACTGCCCGTGGCCGTCCGGCTGGGGCGGGTCAGAAGCCATGACGCACCATCCCCCCAATGATCGTTGTGGAGAGATACATTCCCGCGGAGAGATCCTTTTGGTGCAGGTATGACATAGTATAAAGCGCTTGTAATTACTTTCTCCCGGTATATCGAGGGTCCGTAGTGGCAGCGCTGTCCAGCCCGTACGCGACGGAAACCGTGTCCCGGAAGGGTCTGCCGGCCAACCAGCTCGCGGCTTCCGGTGCGCGCAAATTCGTCCGCGCGCTGCTCACCGAACGGGCCGCCGCGCCCTCCGCCACCGTCGGCCCGGGGGCCCCGGCGATCAGCTCCGAACTCATCAACACCGCGGTACTGCTCACCAGCGAGCTGGTCACCAACGCCGTGATGTACGCCGGCACCGACATCGACGTGACCTGCCGCCTGGAACACGGCCCGCCACCCGACCCCGCCACCGGGACCGGCCGGGCGACCGTGGGCGTCGTCCTGGAGGTCTCCGACCGCCACCCCGCCCGGGGTGTACGCGGCGGCGTGGACGCCCGTACGGGAGAGCCCGGATACGGCCTCCAGTTGGTCAGCGCGCTCTCGGAGTCCTGGGGCGTCACCTACCGCAGATCGGTCAAGACGGTCTGGTTCCGGCTGGAGGCCACCGAGGGCGAACCGGTCGGCCCGCAATCCCAGCCGCGGCCCCCGGCCGAGGAGTACCGCGTCGAGCCCCCGACCCGGGATGCCCACCCGGTGGCCGGGCCGCCCGCCGCGCACGCGGCCGAATGGGCCGACCGCGGCGGCTCGTCCTTCCTCGCCGAGACCAGCGAGCTGCTGGCCGGCCAGCTCGACCAGGACATGGTCACCGCGCTCGCCGCCCAGCTGCTGGTCCCCCGGCTCGCCGACTGGTGCGCGATCTGGCTGAGCACCGAGGGCGGCGGACGGCAGCTGTCCCGCGTCTGGCACGTCGACGAGCGGCGCATCCCCCCGCTCCGCGCCGACCTGGAGCGCGACCCGCCCCGCGAGATGTTCCGGACCGGCGGCACCCCCTGGCCCTGGCCGGAACACGCCGGGGCGTCCCCCGCGGGCGGCTCCGCGCTCGCCTTCCCGCTCATCGCCCGCGACACCGACCAGGGAGTCCTGCTGCTCGGCCGGGCCGGACAGCTGCGGATGACCGACACCGTGGTGCGGATGGTCGAGGACGTCGCGCGACGGGTCGCCCAGGCCGTCCACACCGCCCGCCAGTACACCCGGCAGACCACCATCAGCCTGGCCCTCCAGCGCCGCCAGCTGCCCGCCTCACTGGCCAGCATCAAGGGCGTGGACACCGCGATCGTCTACGAGCCGCACGGCGAGGGACAGACCGTCGGCGGCGACTTCTACGACGTCTTCCCCATGGGCGGCCGCCGCTGGTGCTTCCTGCTCGGCGACGTCCAGGGCAAGGACCCCGAGGCGATGTCCGTCACCGGCCTGGCCCGGCACCTCGTCCGGCTGCTGGCCCGCGAGGGGCACGGCGTGGAGTCCGTCCTCGGCCGGCTGAACCTCGCCATGGCCGAGGAGACCGCCGAGGCCATGGAGCTGGGCGGCGAGCAGGCCGGCGCCCGCTTCCTGAGCCTGCTCTACGGCGAGCTGGAGGTCGACCCCGGCGTGCCGGGCGCCCGCTGTACGGTCGCCAGCGCCGGGCATCCGCCGCCGCTGCACATGTTCGTCGACGGCGCCGTCGAGCCGGCCTCCGAACCGCAGATGCTGCTCGGCATCGACGAGGGCACCGAATACCACGCCAGCTCCTTCGCCCTGCGGCCCGGCGAGACGCTGCTCTGCGTCACCGACGGCGTCACCGAACGCCGTTGCGGCAACTGGCAGTTGGACGACAACGACGGTCTGATCGAGGTGCTGCGGGACGGCCTGGGGCTGGGCGCGAAGGCGCTGGCCGAGCACGTACGGCGCGCGGCGCACGACTTCGGCACCGGCCCGGTGGAGGACGATCTGTCGGTGCTGGTCCTCCAGGCGCTGCTGCCGACGGTCGAACCACGGGCCTGACCCGGGGGAACGGCGGCGGACCGGGGAGCACGGCGGCAGAGTGTCCGGGCGCCGCGCCACCGTCGGCCGGCCGCGGGACTTCGGTGGTCCGTGGGGCCGGAGGTAGCTGACCGAACACCGCACGTAGCTGTCCGAACAGAAGGAAAGAAACAGTCTCGTGTCCGCCGGCTAGTGACATACCGAGTGGTATGCCAGCACAATCACCAGGAAATTACCCTCGCGTAACGCCGCTGTCTTGGGAGGCCCCTGGTGTACAGCACGATGCAGGACGTACCGCTGCTGATCTCACGGATTCTGACCCACGGATCCACGGTCCACGGTCGGTCCCAGGTCACCACCTGGACGGGCGGCGAGCCGCACCGCCGCAGCTTCGCCGAGATCGGCCACCGGGCCGCCCAACTCGCCCACGCGCTGCGCGACGAGCTGTCCGTGGCCGCCGAGGACCGGGTCGGCACGCTGATGTGGAACAACGCCGAACACATGGAGGCGTACCTCGGCATCCCCTCCATGGGGGCGGTGCTGCACACCCTCAACCTGCGGCTGCCCGCCGAGCAGCTGGTGTGGATCATCAACCACGCCGAGGACCGGGTCGTCCTCGTCAACGGCAGTCTGCTGCCGCTGCTCGCCCCGCTGCTGCCCCAGCTGGAGAACCTCCGGCACATCGTGGTCGTCGGCCCCGGCGACCGGTCCGTCCTGGACGGCGCGCGGGCCCGGGTGCACGACTACGAGGAGCTGATCGCCGGCCGCCCGGAGACGTACGACTGGCCGGAACTCGACGAACGGGACGCCGCGGCCCTCTGTTACACCTCCGGCACCACCGGCGACCCCAAGGGCGTGCTCTACAGCCACCGTTCGCTCTACCTGCACTCGCTGCAGGTCAACACCGCCGAGGCGTTCGCGCTGTCGACGCGCGACATCACGCTGCCGGTCGTGCCGATGTTCCACGTCAATGCCTGGGGCCTGCCGCACGCCGCCTTCATGGCCGGCGCCTCGCTGCTGATGCCGGACCGCTTCCTGCAGCCCGCCCCGCTCGCCGAGATGATCGAGACCGTACGGCCCACCATCGGCGCCGCCGTTCCCACCATCTGGCAGGGCCTGCTCGCCGAACTGGACGCGAACAAGCATGACGTCGCCTGCCTGCGGACCGTCGTCATCGGCGGCTCCGCCTGCCCGCCCGCCCTGATGCGCGGGTTCGAGGAACGGCACGGCATCCGCGTCGTGCACGCCTGGGGCATGACCGAGACCTCGCCGCTGGGCTCCGTCTCGCACCCGCCGGCCGGGGTGAGCGGCGAGGCGGAGTGGGGCTACCGCGCCACCCAGGGCCGCTTCGCCGCCTCCGTCGAGGCCCGGCTGATCGGCCCGGACGGCGCCCGGCTGCCGCACGACGGCACCGCGGCGGGCGAGCTGGAGGTCCGCGGCCCGTGGATCGCCGGCGCCTACTACGGCGGCGCACAGGGCGAACCGCTGCGCCCCGACGACAAGTTCAGCCCCGACGGCTGGCTGCGCACCGGCGACGTCGGCACGATCACCCCGGACGGCTATCTGACCCTGACCGACCGCGCCAAGGACGTCATCAAGTCCGGCGGCGAGTGGATCTCCTCGGTCGAGCTGGAGAACCACCTGATGGCGCACCCGGACGTCACGGAGGCCGCGGTGGTCGCCGTACCGGACGACAAGTGGGGCGAGCGGCCGCTGGCGACCGTCGTCCTGAACCAGGGCGCGACCATCGGCTACGAGGAGCTCAAGGCGTTCCTCGGCGAGCGGATCGCCCGCTGGCAGCTGCCGGAGCGCTGGGCGGTGATCCCGGCGGTGCCCAAGACCAGCGTGGGCAAGTTCGACAAGAAGGTGCTGCGACGGCAGTACGCGGACGGCGAGTTGGACGTCACGCTGCTGGCCTGAACCGGCCCCACCGGGCGCCCGACGACCGGGCGCCCGGTACCGCCGCGGGGATCTCTCCCTCGTTCGTACCGATCTAGTTAGTACCGATCTTGGCCAGCAGATCGACGATCCGGGACTGCACCTCGGCACTCGTCGAACGCTCCGCCAGGAACAGCACCGTCTCGCCGGCCGCCAGCCGCGGCAGCTGCGCCGGATCCATGTCGGCGGAGGTGTAGACGACCAGCGGGGTGTGGTCGAGCAGCCCGTTCGCGCGCAGCCAGTCGACGATGCCGGCCCGCCGGCGGCGTACCTGCATCAGGTCCATCACGACGAGGTTCGGGCGCATCTGCGTCGCCAGGGTCACCGCGTCGGCGTCCGCGTGGGCCCGCGCGACCTGCATCCCGCGCCGCTCCAGCGACGTGATCATCGCCCCCGCGATGGCGTCGTGCTGCTCGATCAGCAGCACCCGCGGCGGGTGGTTCTCGCTGTCCCGGGGCGCCAGCGCCTTGAGCAGCACCGCCGGGTCCGCCCCGTAGGCGGCCTCCCGCGTCGCCTGCCCCAGACCGGCCGTCACCAGCACCGGGACCTCGGCCGCGCCCGCCGCCTGGCGCAGCGACTGCAGCGCGGTACGGGTGATCGGCCCGGTCAGCGGGTCGACGAAGAGCGCCGCGGGGTACGCCGCGATCTGCGCGTCGACCTCCTCACGGGAGTTGACGATCACCGGGCGGTAGCCGCGGTCGCTGAGCGCCTGCTGGGTGGCGACGTCCGGCGCCGGCCAGACCAGCAGCCGACGCGGATTGTCCAGCGGCTCCGGCGGCAACTCGTCGTCCATCGGCATCGGTTGACGGGTCATCACCTCTATGGCGCCGTTCGGCCCGTCCAGCGGCTCGGGACCCTCACTGCCCTCGTCGGGCGCGGAGATCGCGAAGGCCCGCCCCTCACTGGCGTCCATCAGATGCGGCTGCGGCTGCGGTTGGGGCTGCGGTTGGGGCTGTGCCGCGGGCGCCGGCCCGGGCTGACCGGCCGCCGGCGCACGGTCCTGCGGCGCGGCCGGCTGCGGACCGGGACGCGGCCCGGCCCCGTCGGCCACCGCACGCTCACCGTCCTGTGGCGGCGCGGCGAGCTTACGGCGCCGGCCCGAACCCGCGGACGTACCACCGGGCGGGGTGCTGCCGGGCGGCAACGGCCGCTGCTGCCCGGCGATCTGCTGGGCGAACGGCACGCCCTGCCCGAGCGTGCGCACGCTGAACGCCCGCCCCTGGGCCGCGGCCTCGTCCTCGGCGCCCGGCGGGAGCGGCTGACGGTGCGGATGGCCACCCGGGCCGCCCTGCGCGGGTACGGGCGCCGCGGGCGCCTCCTCGGCGGGGCTGGGGCGGCCACGACGGCGGCCGGTCGGTGCGGGCGGCACCTCGGGCCCGGCGGGCGCGTCCGCGCCCGGCACCGGCGCGATGCCGGGCGCCGGACCCGTCCCGGCCCCGGTCGCACTGGCCGGCCCGACCGGCTCCGGGGACCCGTCGGGCGCGGCGGGCTGGGCCACCAGCCCCTCCGGCCCGGCCACGAACGTCCCGGACGACTCGGAGTCGGCCATCGCGGCCGCCGCGCGCTCCTCGGCGGCCGCCCGGCGGGCCCGGCGGCGGCCGGTCGGCTCGTCCCAATCGGCTTGCGTCCCAGCGGAGTTGGCGGGCCCGGCGGCAGCCTCCAGGGCATAGCCGGGCTGCCCGGCGGGCGGGGTGGCCTCCGGACCACCGGCCACCGGCCGACGCGCCCGGCGCCGGCCCGTACCCACGGCCTCCTGCGGACCGGCCGCCTGCGCGGGCACCTGATCGGCGACCGCCGGCAGCGCGGGCAGCCCCGAGGGCGCCGGCTGGGGGGCCCGGTCCGCCGCGGCCGGCGGCAGCGCGAACGCCGTCCGCGGCCCGGCCTGCTGCCCGGCACCCGTGGCGGCGGGCGCCCGGTCCCGCTCACCCTGCGCGCCGCGCTCCGGCGCCTCGGCCAGCGCCCGGCGGGCCCGTCGGCCGGCCGGCTGGACGGGGCCAAGCCCCTGCGGCTGGACGGGCGCCGGGGCCTGGCCCGGAATCTGCGGACGCGCGGGGACGGGACCACCGCCGGACGCGGCGCCCGACCCGGGAGCGGTCCCGGCCCGGTCCGGTCCGGCGGCCGGTGCCTGCCCCGGCTGCTGGCCGGCGGCCGGGCCCGCACCCGAGGGCAACGCGGGCAGCCCGGCGCCCTCCGTGGCGCCCTGCCGGGCCCGCCGCCGCCCCGTAGGAGGCACCGCCTCGGCACCCGCCATACCCGGCGGCAGCCCCGGGCCCTCGCCGTCGGCAGCCGTCGCGCCCGGCTTGCCCTGCGCACCCTCGGGCGCGCCCTGCTCGCCACCGGGGCGCCGGGCCCGCCGGCGTCCGGTCGGCTGCGCGCCACCGGCCTGCGCCGGCACCACCGCACCCTGCTCCACACCGGCACCGAGGGACTCACCGGCCCCACCGGTACCGCCGTTACCGGCCGCGGGCCCCTGCCCCGTACCGTCCTCGTCCGCCGCGTCGCCCTGCGTACCCCGGGCCCGCGCGGTCGGAATCGGCATCACCGTCGTCTCGTTGCCGCCCGGCACCTCTCCCGTACCGGCCTCCGCGGCACCGTCCGCCGACCCGGCGTCGTCCGCGCCGTCGACGCCCACCGGCAGCTCCAGCACGTAGGCGCTGCCGCCCCCGCCGGGCCCGCTGCCCGGCGCTCCCGGCATCTCGTGCGTCTGCAGCAGACCGCCGTGCTGCCGCACGATCCCGCGGACCAGCGGCTCGTGGACCGGGTCACCGCCGCCGAACGGCCCGCGCACCTCGATCCGTACGACCTCGCCGCGCTTGGCCGCCGCCACCACGATCGTCGAGTCCCCGGGGATCGCGGTACGCCCGCCGGGCCCCACGGCGCCGTCCCCGACCGACATCCGCCCCGTCGAGTCCACGCCCGCGACATCCGCGATCAGATGCGCCAGCGCCTGCGCGACCCGCTCCGCGTCGACCACCGCCTCTATCGGCGGGGCGTGCACCGCGAACTGCGCCCGGCCCGGCCCGATCAGCTCGATCGCGCCCTCCACGCCCGCGGCGACCACACCGTCCAGCGACACCTTCGCGCGGTTCAGCTTCTCCTTGCCGGCGTCCAGCCGCTGGTAGCTCAGGACGTTGTCCACCAGGGTCGTCATCCGGGCGTGGCCGGCCGCGAGATGGTGCAGGATCTGGTTCGCCTCCGGCCACAGCTGGCCGGCCGGATCCGACGCCAGCGTGCCCAGCTCGCCCTTCAGCTCCTCCAGCGGGCCGCGCAGCGCCTGCTCCAGTACGGCCAGCAGCTGCGCGTGCCGCGCCGCCAGCGCATCGAACGACCGCCGGTCGGTGAAGGTCATCACCGCGCCCACCAGCTGATCGCCGTCCCGCACCGGCGCCGTGGTCAGGTCCACGGCCACCGCACGCCCGTCCTTCGCCCACAGCACCTGCCCGCGGACCCGGTGCTTGCGCCCGGACTTGAGCGTGTCGGCCAGCGGCGTGTCCTCCCAGGGCAGCGCCGACCCGTCCGCCCGCGAGTGGTGGATGAGCGGATGAAGTTCCTTCCCGCCCAGCTCACTCGCCCGGTATCCGAGGATCTGCGCCGCGGACGGGTTGACCAGGACGACCTTGCCCTCGGCATCGACCCCGACCACACCCTCGGCCGCGGCCCGCAGGATCATCTCGGTCTGCCGCTGCTGGCGGGCCAGCTCGGCCTCGGTGTCCAGCGTGCCGCTCAGGTCCCGTACGACGAGCATCAGCAGCTCGTCGCCGGTGAAGCCGTTGCGGTGATCGGCGTAGGCGGCCTCGAAGGCGGACTCGTACGGGGTCCGGCCGTCCTCCAGATTCGCGCTGGTCACCTCGACCAGCATCTCGGTGCCGTCCGTCCGCCGCGCAACCATCCGCGTCGGCTTCGTCCGCTGCCCCGAGACCTCCTCGTCCCGGCGCCGCATCGAGCCCGGGATCCGCTTGGAGTCGAAGTCCGGCAGCAGGTCCAGCAGACCGCGGCCGACCAGGGCCGTGCCCGGCGCCTCGAAGGTCTCCAGGGCGATGGTGTTGGCGTTGACGACCGTGCCGTTGCAGTTGACGAGCAACAGCGCGTCGGGGAGGGCGTCGAGTATGGCTGCGAGGCGAGCAGCGCCTCGGGATGGCCTGCTGCTCACGAGACGCTTCCCTCCTGTTACCGCACCGTGCCGGGCCCGCCGCGGCGGACCGCTGGGATGGAGTCTACGGGCACTCGCGCGCGACGCGGAGGCGGATGACGGGGAGGTTATGCCGCGGCGTCGTCCGACTCGCCGCACGCCCGACATGTGCCCCTCGTCCTGACCTGGGACGCTACTGCGGCACGAATCGGGTCACGAACGGGTCGCCGGGAGCAGAGGTTCGAAGCGGCTCCAGCGTTCGATCTCACACCCGTTGGTGCGTCGGAAGTCCGCGTTGACGGGCCGCCCCGCCCACGTCCCGGTGACATGCGCGGTCGCCGGACCGCCGTAGATCATCGTGCACTGCGCATGCTGCGGCACCGGCGCGAACGGGTCCTTCCCCCAGCGCGTCATCGAGTCGAGCTTGGCGCACGCCCGCCGCACATGGTGGTGCGTCCCGTGACCGGGGTGGCAGTACAGCTCGAAGGTCCCGTCCGTATGCGCCGACCCGGACCGGTGGACGGTAACGGTGAGGTGATCACGCGGCGCCCCCTCTGCCGCCGGGGCAACATGACGCCCGTGACGGGGAGCCGAGGGCTGCCGACGACCCTGCGCTCCCGCCCCGTCCGCCCCGTCCGCCTCGCCATAGGGGGTGGCCAGCCGCCCCCGATGCGCATCCCGCCCGACCAGCAGATCCGGCCCGACGAGCACCTTCCGTTCGCGCTCCCCCCGGCTACGCCCCTGCCCCTTCCCGCCCCCATGGCCTTTCCCGATTCCCTCAGGGGCGTGGTGACCCTCAGGGGCGTGGTGACCGGCAGGGGCGTGGTGACCGGCGCCCGTCACGCCGTTGCCGGACCGGTAGTGGGGAAGCGGGATCGGGGCGGCCGACGCGACGGGCGCCACCAGGGCCAGCACGGCGGTGGCTGCGGTGACGGCGGTGGCAGCGGCGACGAAACGGGACGACGTCCGGCGGTGCGACATCACAGGCTCCAGAGAGGCGAGTGCGGGGCGGTACGCGGTACGTACACGCCGGGGGCGCACGACACGGAGGTCGTCACGGCCCCACACTCCTAACGCGCCGCCGCCCCCGACGTTGCGCCGCAGGAACGTCTTTGCCGGGTGGGCCGCGCGCCTAGTACCGTAGGGGGCGATTGGTGACAGACCTCGGAGCTGTGCCATCATCGACACACACCACAGCGCGCCTGCGCGCGTGGGGTGCGTGGAGGCGTCGCCTAGTCCGGTCTATGGCGCCGCACTGCTAATGCGGTTTCGGGTTTACCCCCGATCGAGGGTTCAAATCCCTCCGCCTCCGCACTTCTCCCCCCAGGCCCCGGTCATCTCGACCGGGGCCTGGGGGCTTTTCGCGGACCTGAGGGCTCATCGGGGACCTGGGCGCCCATCGAGGACTCCGGGGCGAGGAGACCCGCCGAGCCCGACGGGAACCTCCCCGTGAACCTCTCCGGAAGACCCTTCCGGAAGACCCTTCCGGAAGACCCTTCCGGAAGATCTCCGG
Organism: Streptomyces sp. NPDC059649; assembly: GCF_042734445.1. NCBI lineage: Bacteria > Bacillati > Actinomycetota > Actinomycetes > Kitasatosporales > Streptomycetaceae > Streptomyces > Streptomyces sp. NPDC059649. The sequence goes on along the minus strand of NZ_JBHWDV010000003.1, from coordinate 117,648 downwards.
AAGACCTCTCTGGACGCCTCCCTGGGATCTTGCCCGACCTTCGCCGATCTCCCCGGTCGTCGATCTTCCCCGGGCCTCTGAGCCCTCCCCGCGCCTTCCGTGGATCTTCCTTGGTCTTTCTCGGCTCTGCCTCAGGGGCGCCCTTGGTGGCCCCCGTCACACCCGAGCGCCGGCCCTATCCGACCGGATCCGTCCGGCCCGCCCCGAAGAGGGCTCCACCCGCCCGAACTTCGCTCGAACCATCGACCGGCGACCTCGCACCGGATCACCCCCCACCCCGCCCACAAACACATTTCCGCAGCTCAGAGGGGGTGAGGGGAATGGATTTCGCGTGACGCCGCAGGTCATGTAATGTTGTTCCCGCAACGCCGACCGGCAAGAAAAACCGCCGGAAAGCCAAGCGCTCGTAGCTTAACGGATAGAGCATCTGACTACGGATCAGAAGGTTGCAGGTTCGAATCCTGCCGAGCGCACAGCAGGCCGGAGGCCCCGTTCGAATTCGAACGGGGCCTCTGGCGTTCCTGTTGACGGCAGTGATTGACGGCAACCGCCTCTCAGGGCTGGTGCGGGGTGGATCAGATGGCCACGGGGACGCCGGCCGCACCGTCGTCATCGTCCCTTGGGTTGCCGTCACCCCTCAGCGCGTTCCCGACGCGGTCGAAGGCGGAGCGCTGGGAGTCGAGCCGGACGAAGGTGTAGATGTCCATGGTCACGCGGATCGAGCTATGACCCAGGACTTCCATGATCATGCGGGCGTCGGCGCCCTGTTCGTGAAGCAGTGATGCGCATGTGTGACGCAGGTCATGAAAGCGGACTCTGCGGACCTCGGCACGGGCGCACAGAGCCTCGAAGGACCGGTTCAGGTTCCGCGGCTCGATGGGCGTTCCGTTCTTCGTGGTGAAGACCAGGTCGTGGCCGTTCCCCTTCCAGGCTTCGCCGGCAGCCTTCCTGTCGGCGATCTGCTGGGCGCGCTGAGCGCGGAGCGCCGTGACGCACTCGGACGGCAGGACAGGCCAGCGGCGAGGCTGGAGCGATGACTACGCGGCCAGAGCAGCGATTCGTTCGGAGACCTCTCGGACCTTCGGTTCGCTCTTGACGGGTCGGAAGGCTCGACGGACGTCTTCCAGGCGTTCCACGCCCCGCCGCGAGTGGATGCCGTCTTCGATGAGATCGGCTGCCTTGTGCGTGGCGTCGAGCGCGCCGTCCAAGTCGCCGGCCTTCTGATAAGCCAGAGCCAAGGTGCCGTAACGGACCGCCTTGTCTCGCGGGGCAGCCTCGGTGACGGAGCGTTCCAGCGCAGCGGTGGCCTTCTCTGCCTGCCCTGTGGTGAGGAAGAAACGGCCCTCCGTGGACCGGAGCTGCGCCTCGCCAAACCAGGCCAGGTAGGAAGGAGTGTCCGAGGCATCGACGCGGCCAAGGGCGTCAAATGCACGGTTGAGCGCTGCTGCTGCCTTCCGCTTGTCGCCGGCCTTGTTGTAGACGGTGGTCTGGTGGGCGGCGAGCGAGGCCCGCATGATGGCGGGCACCCGGCCTCGGACGGCTTCTGCGGTATCCATCAGCCCAACAGCAGCGAGCTGTTCCTGGTGATTGGCCGCCTGGGTGGCCATGAAGCACATGGTGTGCGCCCCGAGGGTGTCATCACCCGCAGTCTTGGCCGAACGGAGAGCCGCGGCGTAGTGCTGCTGAGCGGCACTGTGGAGGCTGGCGTCGTAGCTCATCCAGCCCAGGAGGCAACACACTTCGGCGGCCAGCACGTAGAGCTGCTTCGCCGTCTCCTCCGTGTACCGGCCGTTCTCCAACATGCGCATGATCAGACGGAGATCGGTCCGGGCGGACTCCAGGAATTCACCACCGCCCGTCACCTGCTCCATGCTGCGCAGGGACTCCACCCTGCCGCGCATGTGATCCACGGTGGCGGAGGTGACCCTGTCGCCGGTCGCGGCTGCGGCGATGGCTGGATCGGCCGTTGCCCACTGGGCGCCGATGCCCACGAGTGCCATGCCACCGATACCGAGAAAAGCCCTCCGGTCCATTGGTCCACTCCCAGCAAGTGAGGTCAGGGACTTCAGCGTAGCCTCCTGCGTCCAAGGCGCAGCAAGGTCGAATGTGTTGTCCCCCGCGAGCAACCAGCGCGGCCATGGCGCTGACATGCGCGCTGCGTCAGAGATACGAAGCACCCTTCCGATGACCATCTGGGTGATGTCGTCAGGCGCATGGTCGCCGCGTTCCCACTTGAAGACGGTCGAACGGGTGGTTCCCAGGTTGTATCCCAGGGCCCGCCCCTCAAGGCGTATCAACTGGGCGAACTTGGTCTTGCCCAGGCCGGCTTCGACCCGCGCGTAGGACAGTGGGTGGTGTAACAACTCAGTTGGGTGCCCGGTCATCAGGTCCTCCCGTCGGCCTGGATGCACACTCAACATAGCGCCGTCGATGCTTGCCGGAGCAGGTGTGAAGCGCCCCCTGAAACCCCCTGAAACCTTACGAGTTGAGGCACCGCAGGTGGATGTTCTTGTCCTGTCCGGAGTTCCCCGGGCACCGACGGACAAGGCAGGCGGAGGCGTGATCCACCATGCCCGGACGACTCTCCTCACCGGCGTCATACGGCTTCCGCGTGACGCCTGCCAGAAGGTCGGTCAGCGAAGCCCGGCGAAGGATCGCAGAACGTGTCCGTCGCTGGCGTACGGGTATGCCCGCTGACCAAGTCGCAGAGCTCTTGCTGTTGAGCAGCGAAGTGATCACCAACGCCGTGACCCATACGGGCGTGACGTGCGCGGTGTGCGTGCGATGGACCGGTGCAGAAGTGCGGGTCGAAGTGACCGACACCGGGCCGCAGCTCCCGCACGTCGTCAGCCCCGCACCGGCATCGGAAAGCGGCAGAGGTCTGTGGCTCGTCGCCGCTTTGGCGACTGCTTGGGGGACCAAGCAGGGCCCGGCGGGAAAAGTGGTCTGGTTCGAAATCGCGGTTGCTGATCCATCGACCGGATCAAGCCCTGTGCTCGCCGTCGCGGAAGCGGCTGGGCCATGCGCACGGGCCACTCGAGTGCGACGAGCCGACGCGTAAACGAGTGCGCTTCATGCCTGGCAGGGGAAATGCCGGACGCCCGTCTCAGCCACGTACGAGAAGGAAGGATCCGATGTGAAAGTGCTGTCATCCGCGGGGAGGCACGCCGTCTCGCGAGGCACATCCCCTCGCAGTGATGTGGTCGGCCGGTGCCTGGGCTGGGTGTGGGCGCTGGGGACTGCCACCGCGATGATCTTGCTCCTTCAGCTCGCGCACAACGACATCGGCAGGCATCGAGCAACGTGGGCCTCGGCAGCTCGAACGTTGCCCGACGAAGCTGCATTCCAGCGCTGACTTCGCTCAGCCCGCGCGCATCAGCCCTGCCCAGGAGGCTCCACGCCGCGCGCAGGACTGCATCGCAACTCCCCAGGCCTGCGAGCACTGAAGCCGCAGCCTCGGGACACCAATCCCCTCACTCTCGCCCTCCAACGACGAAGGAGCAGAGATACGTGATCGATCACCCCGCTTTAAGGAACGTCAGTAGTGCCGTTCCGGTCCGCGTCACAGTGGACCGGACCCTACGCGTCAAGGTCATCGACGCCTGCGGCATGACCTGCACTTTCTGCCACAACGAAGGAACGCCGGTCAGTGCGGACAACCATGAGGACCACGCGGGAGAGTTCGGGGCAGCAGGCCGCTCCGGCCGCGTCTCGATCTACCTCGCCACCAACGGTGCCCGTTTCCTCACCGCACCCATCCTCCCGGATGACACGTTCCACGCGGCGCTCACCCAGCTCCGCGAGGTGCTGGACTTCGACGAGGTTCATCTGACCGGCGGGGAGCCGACGCTACATCCCCGCCTTCCTCAGATCGTGGCCATGTGCCGATCCGTCGGCTACAAGGTCAGTGTTACGTCGAACGGGGAAAACGGCGACCGAATCCTCCCCGACTGCGCCAAGGCCGGCCTGGACCACGTGAACTTCTCCATCTTCGGGACCACCGCGGAAGAGCTGGCCCAGGTACAGAACATCCGCTACCGCTCGCACTCTTCGGCAAGCCGCAAGATCGATGCGCTGGAGAAATCAATCAGCCTGTCGCTCGACCTGGGACTTGGCGCTCGGGCGAACGTCGTCATTCCGAACCGAAACCACGTCCGTCGCGTCTACCGGCTGCTGGAGAAGTACTCACCACAGCTTTCGGTCCGCGTCCTGTCCTCCCTCGCCGACGGGGAGGAGTCGCTCGACGCCATCGACCTCCTCCTGGAGGAACTGCAAGCCACGCCGACCGAGGTGAGGCTGATCGCCGGCACGTCGGGGTTCAGGGTCGGCTACCAACTCCCCAACGGGCGACGGCTTCTGGTGAAGCACATACGATCTCTGCGGCTTCCGGAGACCTGCGTCGGCTGCCGGTTCAACAACAGCACTGACTGCCACGAGGGCTACTACGGAGTTCGGCTCTACCGTGACCCGCGCGGAAAGTTCCACGTTGGCGTATGCATCCAGCGCATGGACCTGTGCCTGCCGCTCGAAGAGTTCGTCACCAGCAGCGTGTGCAGCGAGATCAGGAAGCTGCGCGAGCAGGACTACCACGACCTCACTGCGTAGATCCCGCGACCAGAGGAGAGAGATGGCACAGCACGAGTACGAGGCGAAGTTTCTGGGCGTTGACGTGGAGGCCCTGCGCGAGCAACTGAAAGCCGCCGGCGCCGAGCAGGTCTTCCCCAAGACCATGTTCACCCGCCTGATCTTCGAGAACGACACCGTTCAAGGCGAGCAGTGGCTACGGCTGCGCGATGAGGGCGGCAAGACCACCCTGACGTTGAAGCAGGTCACCGACGCCAGCCACATCAACGGCACAACCGAAATCGAGATCGAGGTCAGCGAGCTGGAGAAGACCGCCGAACTCCTCAAGGCCCTCGGTCTTCGCCAGGTGCGCTACCAGCAGAACTATCGGGAGGAGTGGCAGCTCGACGGCGTCACGTACGACCTTGACACGTGGCCCAGCTTGCCGACGTTCCTAGAAATCGAGGGTTCCTCTGAGCAAGCGGTACGCGCAGCGGCAGCTGAACTCGGCTTCGACTATGGCGAGGCCCGCTTCGGCAGCATCGACCTGATCTACAAGAGCGAACTGAACAGGGACATCCTCGCCGAGGACACCCTCCTGTTCGTGTGAGCTTCCCGCCCATCTGCGCCCCCAACGGTTTGACCGCTGGGGGCGTTCGCGCGCCTCAGGCAGGGCTGGCCGCTGTGCGTGCCAGATAGGCCGATAGAGCACGGTCAAGGTCGGTCAACCGCGGATTCTCCTCGATCAAGGAGAGAGACGGCCAGGAAATGCCTGGTCAGGGGCCGTCTACCCGCGGAGGCTGTGGGGTTTGGGCTGGCGGTGGCGTTGCCGCCACGACTGTTTTCAAGACTGCGGAGCCTGCAGATCGGAAACCCGCTCCTAGCTGGGGCGAAGTCGCGGGCGGAGGTACATGGCAGCCGGTGTTGGCCGGAGGTTGGCCACGGGTGTCGCAGGAAGGCGGACGGTTCGGCCGGCCAGGCTGCGGCGAGCTCCCTGCGGCGAGCACCGCATTAGGAGTTCGGTCCACCTTCTAAAGCGCCAGCCTCATGGGCCAGTCCCTGTGCCGCAGAGGGCTCTCAGGACCGCTGGCATTCACAGGTGTTGATGTCAGCGATGGATGTCAGGAGCTTCTGGTCCGTAGCTCTACAGAGATCGGTCGGGGACGGTCATACCGATTGCTCAGCAGTGTCTGCGGGAGGTTGATGGTCGGGTGTGGTTGACGGAGTTGCTGTATCTCGTCGCTGTAGAGCTGCCGCAGCCTCGCGGGTGCGGGCGAGGTTGTTGCGGGCAGTGAGTACGGCGGGGTGGTCAGGGCCCAGGACCCGCTCGAAATCGGCAAGGACCCGCTCGCGCAGGTCAAGGGCCTCCTGGACCCGCCCAGCATCGCTGTAGGAGTTGGCGAGGTTGTTGCGGGCAGTGAGTGTGTCGGGGTGGTCAGGGCCCAGGACCCGCTCGAAATCGGCAAGGACCCGCTCGCGCAGGTCAAGGGCCTCCTGGACCCGCCCAGCATCGCTGTAGGAG